>NZ_FXTM01000015.1 GCF_900182585.1 Balnearium lithotrophicum
GACAACGTAACGTTTGAGGTGGAGTTACTGAAGCCGGTAGCCATTGAGGAAGGATTGAGGTTTGCGATAAGGGAAGGTGGAAGAACTGTTGGTGCCGGTGTCGTTACGGAAATTCTTGATTAAGGTAGAGAGGGGTAGTTATGGCTCAGGACCGTATTAGGATAAAACTTACAGCTTATGACCACAGGCTTTTGGATAGGTCAGTTCAGGAGATTATTGATACTGTAAAGAGGACTGGCGCTATAGTGGCCGGTCCCATACCTCTTCCAACAAAGCGTTCCTGGTGGAGTGTTATAAGGTCTCCCCACAAGTACAAGTACTCACAGGAGCAGTTTGAGATAAGGAAGCACAAAAGACTTTTGGATATTAAGAATCCTAAACCTCAAACCGTGGAAGCTTTAATGGACCTGAAGCTTCCCGCCGGTGTTGATGTAGAGATTAAGCTTGACTGATAAGAGGTGATGAGATGAAAGGCATATTGGGAAGAAAAGTCGGAATGACTCAAATCTTTACAGAGGATGGAAGGGCAGTTGCAGTTACTGTTATAGAGGCAGGTCCTTGTACTGTAGTTCAAAAGAGAACACCTGAAAGGGACGGATACTCTGCCCTTCAACTTGGATTTATTGAAAGGAACAAAAGTGAGTCTAAGTTCCCTAAGCCACTCTTAGGCCACTTCAAAAAGGCTGGAATTAAGCCTACAAAGTGGCTAAAGGAAGTAAAGTTTGACAATGTAGATGAATACGCTGTAGGCGACAAAATAACTGTTGAGATTTTTAAACCGGGTGAAAAGGTTGACATCACTGGAAAATCCAAGGGAAGGGGATTTGCAGGTTACCACAAACGCCACGGTTTTGGTGGCGGTAGGAGGTCCCACGGTTCTGACTTCCACGAGGGACCTGGTTCAATTGGTGCTTGTGCAACACCAGGTAGGGTTCACAAGGGTAAGAGAATGGCAGGTCACTACGGTAATGAAACAGTTACAGTTAGAAACCTTGAAATTATCGATGTAATTCCTGAGAAGAACTTACTCCTTGTTAAAGGAGCTGTTCCAGGACATAAAGGTGGACTTGTAATAGTCAAAGGAAAGTAAGGGGTGAGAAATGGAAATTAAGGTTGTAAACCCTCAAAATCAGGAAGTTGGCGTAGTTGAGATAAAGGAAGAGATAGCTAAAGCACCTATAAAGAAACATGCAGTTTGGGAAACCGTTAAGTGGCAGTTAGCAAAGAGGAGACGCGGAACCCACTCCACAAAGACCCGTGGGGAAGTTAGAGGCGGAGGAAAGAAACCTTGGCCTCAGAAGCACACAGGTAGAGCCCGTCAGGGTTCTATCAGAGCTCCCCAATGGGTAGGTGGTGGAGTTGTCCACGGACCAAAGCCAAGGGATTACTCCTACAGTTTACCTAAAAAGGTTAGAAAGGTAGCTCTAAGAAGCGTTATTTCAGGAAGAATCCAGGAAGGAAACTTCTTAGTTGTTGAGGACTTCTCCTTTGAAGCTCCTAAGACGAAGAAAGCCATTGAGTTTTTAAAGAACTTGGGACTGGAGAACAAAAAAGTTCTCCTCGTAGTTCCTTCTGAGCTTGATGAGAACACTTATCTCTCTTTCAGGAATCTACCAAACGTCAAAGTTCTTCCAATCGAAGGACTCAACGTTTACGACGTTCTCTGCTACGATAAGTGTGTTTTCTTTAAGTCAACTTTACCTAAGTTAGAGGAGAGGCTGTCATGAGAACTCCCTATGATATAATCCTGCGCCCGATTGTTACTGAAAAGAGCGTTAGGCTTGCTAATATGGAGGTTAAGAGCTCCAAAACTAAGGAGCCAAAGAAAATCTCCAAGATAACCTTTGAAGTGGCAATGGATGCAACAAAACCGGAAATTAAAGAAGCGGTTGAAAGAATATTTGATGTTAAAGTTGAAAAGGTCAACACGATGATTGTTAAGGGCAAGAGGAAGGGAATCAGGTTCTTCCGTGGTAAGAAGAAGGACTGGAAAAAGGCAATAGTCACCCTGAAGCCTGGGTACGAAATTGACCTTGAGAAACTCTAAGTGAGGAGTTAGGAAATGGGAATTAAGAGGTTTAAGCCATACACGCCTTCAAGGCGCTTTATGACAGTATCGGACTTTTCCGAAATTACAAAGACGGAACCTGAAAAGTCCCTTACAGTTGGTTTTGTAAGGGGAACGGGAAGGAACAACCAAGGAAGGATTACCTGCCGCCACAAAGGTGGTGGACATAAGCGCCGTTATAGAATCATAGATTTCAGACGTAATAAGATTGGAGTTCCTGCAAGGGTTGCTGCAATAGAGTACGACCCAAACAGGTCTGCAAGAATCGCACTCTTAGTCTATGCAGACGGAGAGAAAAGGTACATCCTCTGGCCTGAAGGATTAAAGGTTGGCGATACTGTCGTTGCAGGTCCAGATGCAGAAATTAAAGTTGGGAATGCCCTTCCTTTAAGAAACATTCCCGTAGGTACAATAGTTCACAATGTTGAGCTTAAACCCGGAAAGGGCGGACAGCTTGCAAGGGCAGCAGGCTCCTTTGCTCAAATTATGGGTAAAGTTGGAGACTACGCCCAGTTGAGACTTCCATCTGGGGAGCTCCGCCTTGTCCACCTTGACTGTATGGCAACCGTTGGTCAGGTAGGAAACTTGGACCATGAGAACATCGTCTTAGGTAAGGCTGGACGTTCGAGGTGGTTGGGAATAAGACCTACCGTTCGCGGTACTGCAATGAACCCGGTTGACCACCCCCACGGTGGTGGTGAGGGTAGAACCTTTGGTAAACACCCTGTTACTCCTTGGGGACAACCGACAAAGGGATACAAAACGAGAAGAGCTAAAAAGTACTCTGACAAGTTTATTATTAAGCGCCGTAATCAGAAGTAGGAGGTCTAAATGGGACGTTCACTAAAGAAAGGGCCCTACGTTAACCCTAAAATACTTAAAAAGGTTCGTAAGATGAACGAAACCGGAGAGAAGAAGGTTATCAAGGTTTGGGATAGGGCCTGCACGATAGTTCCTGAATTCATAGGTCACACATTTGCCGTATACAACGGACAAAAGTTCATTCCCGTCTACGTTACCGAACAAATGGTTGGTCACAGATTGGGAGAGTTTTCCCTGACCAGGACATTCCGTGGACACGCCGGTCAAAAAGTAGCTAAGAAGAAGTAAGGAGAGGTAGAAAATGGCTGTTGAGCAGAGGGAATACTACAAGGAAGGTGAAAGGGGATTTGCCACCCCTGAAGAGGCAAGGGCTATCTGGAGAAGGGCGAGAATGTCCGCTTCAAAGGTTAGGTTGGTAGTTGACCTAATCAGGGGTAAGCACGTAGAACAGGCCCTTGCTATTCTCCAGAACACTCCCAAAAAAGCTGCCCGCATGGTTGAAAAGGTCTTAAAGAGTGCAATTGCAAATGCTGAACAGAAAGGTCTTGACCCTGAGGAGCTCATTGTCAAGAGGGCTTACGTCGATGAAGGCCCTACAATGAAAAGGGTTAGACCAAGGGCTATGGGAAGGGCTAACATCAGACGCAGGAGAACCTGCCACATTACTGTTGTGGTAGGGAAACCTGAGGCTAAAAAGTAATTTGGAGGTAAACCTTGGGACAGAAAGTTCATCCAGTAGGATTTAGACTTGGAATAACAAAGGATTGGGAGTCAAAGTGGGTTGCTAAGGAGAGAAAAAAGTTTGTTGAATCTCTCCATGAGGACTTGAAAATCAGGGAACTCATCAAGAAAAAGTACTATCACGCTGGGATTGCAAGAATTGATATTGAGAGAACCTTAGACAAGATAAACATTAGAATTTGGGCAGCCCGTCCAGGACTTCTCATTGCAAGGAAGGGGGCTGAGGTTAAAGCTCTTCGAAAGTTTCTCGAGGATTTAACGGGAAAGAGCATCCACATAAACATTGAAGAGGTTAAGTATCCCCAACTTAATGCTCAATTAGTTGCAGAGAACGTAGCTTCCCAGCTAGAGCGCCGTGTGGCGTTCAGGCGTGCCATGAAGAGGGTAATTGCCGATGCAATGAAGGCAGGAGCAAAGGGAATTAAGGTTCAGTGTGCAGGAAGGTTAGGTGGTGCCGACATGGCAAGAAAAGAGTGGTACCGTGAGGGAAGGGTACCGTTGCAGACTATTCGTGCAGACATAGATTATGGAACTGCTGTTGCCAAGACAAAGTACGGTGTTATTGGTGTAAAGGTTTGGATTTACAAGGGAGATGTTTACAAGAGTGAGACTGAAGAACTTCTCAAGAAAATCGAGAAAGAAGTAAAACAAGAGATGGCGAGAGGTGAGTAACCATGTTAATGCCAAAGAGAACCAAGTATAGAAAGCAACAGAGAGGAAGATTAAAGGGTAAATCTTACAGGGCTAATACGTTGGCCTTTGGGGATTACGGTATTCAAGCCCTTGAACCCCATTACGTTACAACGAACCAGATTGAAGCTGCAAGGGTTGCTATGACCCGTACGATGAAAAGGGGCGGTAAGGTCTGGATTCGAATATTCCCAGACAAGCCTTACACTAAAAAGCCCCTTGAAACCCGTATGGGTAAGGGTAAGGGTAACGTAGAAACCTGGGTCGCAAAGGTTCTTCCTGGAAGAATCATGTTTGAAATTGCAGGTGTTTCAGAAGACGTTGCAATGGAAGCTCTTAGACTTGCAATTCACAAGCTTCCAATGAAGTGTAGAATCGTTAAACGTGAAGAAACTCCAGCTGGTGAGGAGTAAAGGATGAAAAAGTACACAGAGGAACTTAGACAGAAGTCAAGCGAGGAGCTCCTCAAATTGGTCAAGGAGCTCAAGGAAAAGCTCTTAAAGTTAAGGTTCAAGAATGCTTTCGGCCAGCTTGAGAACCCTATGGAAATTAGGAATACGAGGCGCAAAATTGCCCGCATTCTTACAATCCTAAGAGAGCGCGGTGTTAAGGCATAATGGAGGAGAGAATGGCAGAAAGGGTTAACAGGAGAAAGGTAAGGGTTGGCGTTGTTGTTAGCGACAAGATGGATAAAACTGTTGTTGTTCGCGTAACAAGGGAGTTCCGCCATCCCGTTTATGGTAAAAGGGTTAAGCTTTCCAAAAAGTACATGGCCCACGATGAGAACAACGAGTGTCAGGTTGGAGATGTTGTAAGAATAATGGAAACAAGGCCACTTTCCCGCCACAAGAGGTGGAGAGTGGTTGAGATTATTGAAAAGGCTAAAAAGTTAGGTGAAACTGTTGAGAGTGCAGAGGAGTAAATCCTTGAATGAAGGGGTGGAACAATGATTCAGGTTCAAACTTACTTAAACGTTGCTGATAACACTGGAGCAAAGAGAGTCCAGTGCATAAGGGTTTTAGGTGGTTCAAACAGAAAGTATGCCTCCCTGGGGGACCAAATAGTTGTTACTGTAAAGGACGCTGCTCCTAACGCAACAGCCAAAAAAGGGGAAGTTTACAGGGCTGTTGTTGTTAGGACTAAGAAGGAAGTAAGACGTCCCGACGGGACCTACATAAAGTTTGACGATAATGCTGTTGTCCTGCTCAACAAGCAGGGTGAACCCTTAGGAACCCGTATTTTAGGGCCTGTTGCCCGTGAAGCAAGGCAAAAGGGCTTCACAAAGGTCACAACTCTGGCTCCTGAAGTTATTTAGAGGAGGAATCTAATGGCTAAGAAGAAGTTTAAGATAAAGGCCGGCGATAAGGTTGTTGTCATAGCCGGTAAGGACAAGGGAAAAGTAGGAAAAGTTTTAAAAGTCCTTCCTGAAGAGGAAAGGGTAATAGTTGAGGGTGTCAGGATTGTTAAAAAACACCTTCGACCAAGTCAAAAGAACCCTGAGGGCGGAATTATAGAGAAGGAAGCTCCTATCCATATAAGTAACGTAATGTTGGTTGACCCTAAAACGAACAAGCCTACAAGGGTCGGTATAAAGTTTGTTGACGGTAAAAAGGTTCGCTATGCTAAGCGTTCCGGTGAAGTAATTGACGAAATTAGCAAACCACAAAGGGCGGGTCGGTAATCCGCTTGTAAGGAGGAGTTATGGCAGAAGAGAAGTACGTTCCAAGGCTCAGGAAAAAGTACCAGGAAGAGGTTGTTCCATCCCTTATGAAAAAGTTTGGTTACAAGAACGTTATGGAAGTTCCAAGAATTGAAAAGATAGTTGTCAACATGGGTGTTGGAGAGGCTGTTCAGAACATAAAGGAGCTTGAAAATGCAATGAATGACCTTGCCCTTATAACAGGGCAGAAGCCTTCCGTTAGGAGGGCAAAGAGGTCTGAGGCTGGATTCAAGCTCCGAAAGGGAATGCCCATCGGTGCTAAGGTAACCTTGAGGCGCGACAGGATGTGGGACTTCCTTGACAGGCTCATTTCAATGGCGCTTCCAAGGGTCAGGGACTTTAAGGGACTCTCTCCAAAGTCCTTTGACGGTAGAGGAAACTACAACTTTGGACTTGAGGAGCAGACAGTTTTCCCTGAAATTGACTACGATAAGGTTGACAAAATCAGGGGAATGAACATCACTATTGTTACTACAGCTGAAACCGATGAGGAAGCGAGAGCTCTCCTTGAAGCTCTTGGATTTCCATTCAGGAAGTAATTTTAGGAGGAACTGATGGCAAGAAAGGCTTTAATCGTTAAAGCTCAAAGGGAACCTAAGTACAAGGTTAGAAAGTACAACAGGTGTCCCATATGTGGACGTCCAAGGGGATTTATAAGACAGTTTGGAATGTGCAGACTCTGCTTTAGAACACTTGCCCTTCAGGGTAAAATCCCTGGAGTTAGAAAGGCAAGCTGGTAAAAACTCATAGAGGGGTAGAAGAGCCATGATGATGGATACAGTTGCAGATTTCCTATCAAGGATAAGGAACGCTAACCTTGTTTACCACGAAACCGTTGATGCTCCTTATTCAAAGGTTAACGAGGCAATAGCTAAAATCCTGAAGGAAGAGGGATTTATAAAGGACTATGAAATTGTTGAGGAACCCTTTAAAAGGGCAAAGAATCCCGAAAACAAGAAGAGGATAATTAGAATCCACATGAAGTACGGTCCTAACAAGGAGAGGGTTATAAACGAGATAAAAAGGGTTTCTAAGCCCGGTAGGAGAATCTACGTAGGAAAGGACGAGATTCCTCTTGTAAAAGCTGGTCTTGGAGTTGTTATTCTCTCTACAAACAAGGGAATCATCCCTGGATACAAGGCAAGAAAAGAGGGTGTAGGCGGAGAAGTTCTCTGCTACGTATGGTAAAACCAAGATAAGGAGTGGAAAGATGTCAAGGGTAGGAAGGCTTCCCGTTGAAATACCTCAGGGTGTTACAGTTGAGGTAAAGCCAGGAAATCACGTAGTTGTTAAAGGACCAAAGGGGCAGTTGGAGTTCACATTTAACCCAAAATTGACCATTAAGGTTGAGGATAACAAGGTAATAGTTGAGAGACCTAACGATGAAAAACAGATGAGGGCTCTCCATGGGACTACAAGGGCTCTCATTAACAACATGGTAATCGGGGTCTCAAAGGGATTCGAAAAAGTCCTCGAGGTAAAAGGTCTTGGATACAGGGCTTTTGTTAAGGGAGATACCCTTGAGCTCCACCTTGGATTCTCCCATCCCGTTCTCTACAAGATTCCGGAGGGAATTCAGATAGAGGTAGACAGGGACAACAACATTTACGTTCGTGGAATTGACAAGCAGAAGGTTGGACAGGTAGCTGCTGAGATTCGCTCCTTCAGACCACCAGAGCCCTACAAGGGTAAGGGTATTAGGTACAGAGGAGAAAAAATTATTCTCAAAGCTGGAAAATCTGCTAAGAAGTAACCTTAAAGGGGTGAGAAAATGGCAAAGCTTACAAGGAGAGAGAGAATTCGCAAGAAACACCTTAGGGTCAGGAAGAAGGTTTTTGGAACATCTGAAAGGCCAAGGCTTTCTGTCTATAAAAGCCTTAAGCACATATACGCTCAGATTATTGATGATACAAAAGGAGTTACTCTCGTTTCAGCTTCAACTTTGGATAAAGAGTTGAGGGACAAGCTCGCTGAGCTTACAAAGACAGAAGAGGCAAGGGAAGTTGGAAGACTTATAGCCAAGAGAGCCCTTGAAAAGGGTATTAAAAAGGTTGTTTTTGACCGTGGTGGATTTATCTACCACGGAAGAATCAAAGCTCTTGCCGAGGGAGCAAGAGAAGGTGGACTTGAATTTTAGGGAGGTAGTTGATGGCTAAAAGGGTAAGACCAGACGGACTTGAGCTGAAGGAGAGACTTGTACACATAAATAGAAACGCTAAAGTTGTCACAGGTGGAAGAAAGTTTAGCTTTACAGCCTTTGTCGTAGTAGGTGATGGAAAGGGCGTTGTAGGATTTGGAAGGGGTAAGGCTGCCGAGGTTCCAGATGCAATAAGGAAGGCAGTTGAGGACGCAAAGAAAAACCTTATAAAGATTCCTGTGGTTGATGGAACTATTCCATTTGAGGTTCAGGCAAAGTTTGGAGGTTCAAAGGTCATAATGAGACCGGCTGCTCCTGGTACAGGAGTTATCGCTTCAGCTCCTGTTCGTGCAGTTCTTGAATCTGCAGGAGTTACAGACGTTCTTACAAAGGTTATCGGTTCTACAAACCCCCACACAGTTGTAAGGGCTGTTATGAAGGGACTCGAGCAGCTGAAAACTCCAGAGGAGTTCTCCAAACTCCGTGGAATTCCCGTCGAGGAACTCAGAAGGCGCTGGAAGCTTCCAGGTAGGAAAATAACAAAGGAAGGTGAGGTTATCAGGAGGTAGTAATGGCAAAAGTTAAGATAACTCTCTTAAGAGGCCTTGCTGGAAAGAGCGAGAGAAAGAAGAGAACACTCGCAGCTCTTGGACTCCACAAGAGGGGCGCTACAACTGTTAAGGAGCTAAATCCAGCAATTGAAGGAATGATTGAAAAGGTTAAAGAACTTGTAAAAGTCGAACCTGTGGAGGAGTAAGATGGAACTTAAGTTAAATAACTTAAAACCCAATCCTGGAGCAGTAAGGGAGAAGAAGCGTTTAGGTAGAGGTCACGGTTCTGGACACGGTAAAACGTCCGGAAGGGGACAGAAGGGACAAACAGCCCGTTCTGGATGGAAGGGAGGAACAAGGCCAGGATTTGAAGGTGGACAGACTCCCCTCTACATGAGGTTCCCAAAGAGGGGATTCTCAAATGCTCCATTTAAGAAGGAGTACGCTGTTATTAACGTTGGAGACTTAAACGAGGCCTTTGAAGAGGGAACGGAGATTACTCCGGAGCTCCTCAGAGAAACTGGGCTGGTCAAGAAAAAACTTCCCGTTAAGATTTTAGGTGACGGTGAAGTTACAAAGAAATTCAAGATTAAGGCCCACAAGTTCTCTGCCTCAGCAAAGGAGAAGATTGAGGCAGCTGGAGGTTCTTGGGAGGAGATAGAGTAAGGAGTTTTAAATGAACCTATCAAAGATAGTCGGAAACGTAACAGAAGTTCCAGAGCTTAGGAAGAGGTTTCTCTTTACGTTAGCCATCCTGGCCGTTTACCGGCTGGGGGCTCATATTCCTGTTCCCGGGATAAACGTAAGTGCTCTAATAGAGTTCTTCCAGAGGGCTCAGGGAACGGTATTTGGAATGATGGACGTCTTTTCTGGTGGAGCCCTCAGAAAGCTTACAGTCTTTGCCTTAGGTGTAATGCCCTACATCAGCTCTGCAATAATAATGCAGCTCTTAACCGTTGCAATTCCATCGATTGAAAAGCTTGCAAAGGAAGAGGGTGAATACGGAAGGAAAAAGATAAGCCAGTACACAAGATACGGAGCCGTTCTTCTTGCATTCATTCAGGCCTTAGGAATATCGATAGGTCTGCAGAGCTTAACAAGCCCATCTGGCGTTCCTGTCGTTCCAAATCCCGGTTTAACGTTCATGTTCGTTACAGTTACGACCCTTACTGCAGGTTCAACCTTTTTAATGTGGCTGGGAGAAAAGATTACAGAGAGGGGAATAGGTAACGGAATATCCCTTCTAATTTTTGCAGGTATCGTTTCAAGAATTCCAAACGCAGTCATTACAACTGTAACAATGCTCAAAAACGGTGATATGTCTCTCTTTAAGGTCATCGGCGTTGTTGTAATAATTGTTGGAATGATTGCTGCAATCGTTTACATTCAGGAGGCAGAGAGGAGAGTTCCCCTTCAGTACGCAAGGAGAACCGTCGGAAGGCAGGCCACAGGAAAGTACACAAGCTACCTTCCTGTAAAGCTGAACCCGTCTGGGGTTATGCCTATTATCTTTGCTGCTTCCGTTTTAATGTTCCCTGCCACAGTTGTTAAGTTTATCCACCACCCTATAGCTCAGGCAATCTACGATGCCCTTCAGCCGGGCAGTACTCTGTACATGGTGGTTTATGGAGCTCTCATCTTCTTCTTTACATACTTCTACACTGCGATAATATTCAACCCCGAGGAGATAGCTGAGAACCTCAACAAGGCAGGTGGATTTATTCCCGGCATCAGAGCAGGTTCTGACACTGCAAAGTACCTTGACAGAATTGTTTCAAGGTTAACGTTTGCGGGAGCAGTATTTTTAACCTTAGTTGCAGTTATTCCACTCATCATTACCCAGAATATGCACCTTCCATTCTACTTCGGTGGAACGGCCATTCTAATTGTTGTCGGTGTTGCATTAGATACCTTGAGGAGAATGGAGGCATTTGCCCTCACTCTCTCCTATGAAAACTTTTTCAGCAGGAGACGCAGGAAATTCCGCCTTGAGGCTGGAGGTACAAAATGATTAGACTTGTCTTCTTAGGACCTCCTGGAGCAGGTAAGGGAACACAGGCTCAAAGAATTGCCCAAGAATACGGTATTCCTCACATATCGACTGGGGATATTCTAAGGAATGCCGTCAAGGAAGGAACAGAACTCGGAAAGCTTGCAAAATCATACATGGATAAGGGAGAGCTTGTTCCCGATGAAGTTATTATCGGAATAATTAGAGAGAGACTGTCACAGCCCGATGTGAAAGAGAAAGGTTTCATCCTTGATGGTTTCCCAAGGACTCTTCCTCAGGCAGAAGCCCTTGATGAACTTCTAAAGGAACTATCAATGCCCCTTGACAGAGTCGTCTACTTAAACGTTGATGACGAAGAAATCGTTAAAAGGCTACTGGCAAGGGGAAGGGCTGACGACACTGAAGAGGTTATAAGAAACAGACTGAAAGTTTACAGAGAACAGACTGCTCCCTTGATTGACTACTACAGCGAAAAGTGCATTTTAGTTGAAATCTACGGTGTAGGTGATATAGGCGAGATAACGGGAAAAATTAAAGAATCTGTTGGATTGGAAGGATAGAAGTTGAGAAGGACAAAACACGGAATAATCCTTAAAACACCTGATGAGATAGCTAAATTAAGGAAGGCTGCTGCAACGACTATGGAGATTCTCCTTAAGGTTGCAGAACAGGTTGCTCCCGGCATCTCTGCCCTTGAGATAGATAAAATGGCAAGGAGCTTCTGTAAGGATTACGGAGTTAAGCCGGCATTTTTGGGTTACGGTGGATTTCCGGGAGCAATCTGCGTTTCTGTAAACGAGGAGGTTGTCCACGGCCTTCCCACAAAGGACAAGGTCTTCAAGGAAGGGGATATCGTTTCCCTGGACTTTGGAGCCATTGTTGACGGCTGGATAGGGGATGTTGCAGTTACAGTTCCCGTCGGGAAGGTTTCACCGGAAGCTCAAAGGTTAATAGATGTAACGAGAGAATCCCTGTACAGGGGAATTGAGGCTGCAAAGGTTGGAGGAAAACTCATAGATATCTCAAGGGCTATCCAAAAGTACGTAGAGTCCCACGGCTTCAATGTAACCAGGGGATATGCAGGTCACGGTATAGGCCGCTCCCTCCACGAGGAACCTCAGATAACAAACTACGTTTACAAGGGATATCCCAACATAACTTTAGAGCCCGGAATGACATTTGCAGTTGAGCCAATGGTTAACCAGGGAACGGGTCAGGTAAAGGTTAAAAGGGATAGATGGACAGTAGTTACAAAGGATGGTAAACTTTCGGCTCACTTCGAGCACGATATTGCCCTTACAGAAGAGGGGACTATAATTATGTCCGCAATTTAAGTTGTTAATGAATTTAAGGAGAAGTAATGGCTAAAGAGAAGGGAATTCAGGTGGAAGGGAAAGTCATAGAGGCTCTTCCAAATGCTTACTTTAAGGTGGAGTTGGAAAATGGGCATCAGGTTCTTGCCCATGCATCGGGAAAGATGAGGGTGCACTTCATAAGAATTCTGCCAGGCGACCGTGTGGTCGTTGAGCTTTCCCCTTACGATTTAACAAGGGGGAGAATTATCTACAGAAAAGGATAACCGTCCCTTTAATACCGCGGCTGAGGCACGAAAAACTTTGGGAGAGGTTTTAGGATGAAGGTAAGACCGTCTGTAAAGAAAATCTGCCCTAAGTGCAAGATTATTAAGAGAAAGGGCGTAGTAAGGGTCATCTGTGAAAACCCAAAACACAAACAGAGACAAGGTAAGTAAGGAGGAATGCTGTGGCAAGGATAGCTGGAGTTGACATTCCAGACAACAAAAAGGTTCCGTATTCTCTTGCCTACATATACGGAATAGGCATTAAGAGCGGTTTCAAGATTTGTGAAAAGGCTGGGGTTGACCCTGAAAAGAGGGTTAAGGACTTAACTGAGGAAGAGATTGCAAAAATCAGAAAAATCATCGAGAACGAGTACAAGGTTGAGGGTGACCTGAGAAAAGAGATAGCAATGAACATCAAGCGTCTCATGGAAATTGGCTGTTACAGGGGTATTCGCCACAGACTCGGTCTTCCTGTCCGTGGTCAGAGAACGAGGACAAATGCAAGAACCCGTAAGGGACCAAGAAAGACTGTTGCTGGTAAGAAGAAGGCACCTAAGAAGTAATTGAAGGAGGTAATTGATGGCAAGGCCTAAGAGAGGCTCTAAGAAAAAGCAGAAAAGGACTGTTGGTTTTGCTATAGCCCACATTCAAACAAGTTTTAACAATACAATAATCACTTTCACAGATAAGGAGGGAAATACCCTCTGCTGGGAAAGTGGTGGAACTGTTGGATTCAAGGGAACGAGGAAGAGCACTCCTTACGCAGCCCAGCTTGCTGCAACAAAGGCTGCAGAAAGGGCTATGAAGGAGTTTGGTGTTAAGGACGTTGAGATAAGAATCAAGGGAAACGGTGGAGGAAGGGAAACTGCAATTAAAGCAATTGCAGCTGCCGGATTGAACGTTAAGGTTATCAGGGATGTTACCCCCATTCCACACGATGGATGTAGACCACCTAAGAGAAGAAGGGTTTAACGGAGGTAGTAGATGGGAAGATATACAGGACCAAAGTGGCGTATTGCGAGGCGTCTTGGTGTTAACATATACGTTGGAGAGGAAAAATCACAAAAAGGAAAGTCTGTTCTTGACAGGAGACCGTACCCTCCAGGACAGCACGGCCGCTCCCGTAGGAAGATTTCCTACTACGGTCGCCAGCTTATGGAGAAACAGAAGGTTAAGTACTACTACGGCATAAGGGAAGGTCAGTTTAGGCGTTTCTACGAAATGGCTGAACGTATGAGGGGACAGACAGGTGAGAACCTCCTCAAGCTTCTTGAAAGCAGGCTTGACAACGTTGTTTATAGGTTGGGATTTGGTAAATCCCATAGACATGCGAGACAGTTAGTTGTTCATGGACACATTCTTGTAAATGGCCAGAAGGTGGATAGGCCTTCTTACCTTGTAAAGCCTGGAGACGTTATTGAAGTGAAAGAGAAGAGCAGGGATATTCCCCAAATTAAGGAGGGAATTGAACTTGCTCAGAGAAGGGGAATTCCTTCCTGGCTTGAGCTCGATGCGGAAAACTTCAAGGGAATTGTTAAGTCTGAGCCTACACGTGAGGAAGTAGAGATTCCAGTTGAGGAACACCTAATTGTTGAGCTCTACTCTAAGTAATAGCTAACGCTTAATGCGGAGGAAAGAATGGTCGAATTTATCACTCCCGATAAGTTTAAGTGGGAGGAACATACAGATACTTATGGTCGCTTTGTCGTTGAGCCCCTTGAGAAAGGATACGGTATTACTGTAGGAAATGCCCTGAGGAGAGTCCTCCTTTCCTCAATAGAGGGAGCTGCTCCTACTGCCGTAAAGTTTGAAGGGGTATACCACGAGTTTACAACTATACCCGGTGTTGTAGAGGACGTTACAGATATTGTTTTAAACATAAAAAAGTTGAGGTTTGTTCTCCACGGAGAAGGTCCAATCTTCATAGAGCTCCGCAAAAAGGGACCTGGAAAGGTATACGCAAAGGACTTTGAAATTCCCTCTCAGTTAGAACTCCTCACTCCCGACCAGGAAATAGCAACGCTCGACAATGAAAATGCCGAAATAGAGATTCATCTAAGGATAGACAAAGGGAAGGGATTTATCCTCTCAGAGGAGATTCAGGAAATTTTTGAAATCTCAACTTTAGGTTGGATTCCTTTAGATGCAGACTTTTCCCCGATAAAGAAGGTAACCTACAAGGTTGAGGACACAAGGGTAGGAAGGAGAACCGACTACAACAAGCTAACTTTTGAAATCTGGACGGACGGAAGCATATCTCCAAAAGATGCTCTTGTGAGAGCTTCAAACATACTCATTGACCACTTCTCCTTAGTTAGAGACAAGCTTGTTGAAGCTATCTTCGCAACGGAAAGAGTGGAGGAGAAGGAATCAGAATCTGCAGAAATTCTCAATCAAACCTTAGAGGAAGCCGGACTTTCAGGTAGAGCTCTTAAAATTCTTCAGGAAAACGGAATTGAAACGGTTGCAGACCTTGTCAAACTAACAAAGAAAGAGCTTTCTTCAATCAAAGGCCTTGGTAAGAAGTCACTATCAGATATTGAGAAGTTTCTCTCTTCTCTTGGACTTGAGCTTGGAGGTAAGGAGTAATGAGGCATAGAGTAAAGAAAAAGAAGTTAGGAAGGCCAACGGAACACAGGCTTTTAATGCTTAGAAATTTGGTTACAGACCTTATGGAGCACGGAAAAGTTGTAACAACAGTTGCAAGGGCGAAGGAGCTCCGTAGATTGGCCGATAAGGTCATAACAAAGGGAAAACAGGAAGATAAAGTTAAGGCAATCAGAGAAGTTTTGAGAATCGTTACTAAAAAAGAGGTTGCCTATAAGGTAGTTAATGAAATAGCTCCAAAATATAAGGATAGAAACGGTGGTTACACAAGACTTCTCCACTACGACTTCAGAAAGGGAGATGCAGCTCCCACAGCAATAGTTATGTTGGTTGAAGGAAAGGAAACAGAGGAGTAATATCTGCCCCCTTTTGGGGGCTTATCACTTGCTTTTAACAGGAACTTCTATCTCTATTTTCCCAGATTCAGCATCAGGGTCCGGAATGTGTATGTTTACCCCTTCTATATCTATGAAAGGAAATTCACGTAGAGAGTTTAGTATGGCCTCTTTAACTGCCTCAATAGCGTTTGGAGGAAGTCCAGCCCTATCGTACTTCAAAATTAACTGAAGCCTCTTCTTGGCAACCTCTTTCGCAGGTTCCCTTCCAAAAACTATCCTAACTCTATCCATAAACCCCATTATTTACTCCCAAAAAGTTTCTTCAATTTTTCGAAAAATCCCTCAGAAACTTTGAGTTCCATAAATGGAACATCCTTTCCCAAAATCCTATCAGCAACGTTTCTTAAAGCTTTTCCTGCTATGGATTCCGGAAATAGGACTGCCGGTTCCCCCCTGTTTATGTAGGAAACCATATTTTTGTCCTCTGGAACAACCCCCAACAAATCTAAACTCAAAACCTGAAGGACATCCTCAACGTCCAACATATCCCCCCTGGCAACTTTTTTAGGGTCAATCCTGTTGATTATTAACTTTGGTTCCTCCTTCTGCATTGCTTCACATAGGCCAACAACTCTATCGGCATCTCTTATTGATGCCATCTCAGGATTTGCTACAACAATTACCATATCTGCAGGAGTTACTGCAGTCTTGAATCCTTCCTCTATTCCTGCAGGTGAGTCTATAAATATGAAGTCGTAATTCTTTCTAAGCTCTTCGACAATTCCTACCAAGTCCTCAGGTTTTACTGCACTCTTGTCCTTTGTTTGGGCTGCAGGTAACAGGTAGAGATTTTTGGTCCTCTTATCCTTTACAAGGGCTTTCTCTGGAGGTACAACCCCTTCAATTACGTGAACGATATCGTAGACAATCCTATTTTCCAATCCTAAAACCAAGTCTAAATTCCTGAGACCGATGTCTGCATCAATTGCAACAACTTTATACCCTTTCATTGCAAGAGCGGTAGAGATATTTGCCGTTACAGTGCTCTTTCCAACTCCTCCTTTTCCGGAAGTAATACAGATTACTTTTTCTGCCATCTATTTCCCCTTGGATTTGTGTTCTATTTTAACCTTTCCATTTTTTACTCTAACCCTAAAGTTGAGGTACTCCTCGTTCCTCTCGAACGAAACCGTTCTTCCACATATTTCAAGAACCGGAGCTTTAAAGAATATAGCCCTTACTTCAGCCTCGCTCTTCCCTATACCTGCCCTAACAAATCCCATCAAATTTCCCATTACGTAGACATTTCCACCGGCTTCAACCTCTGAACCGGGATTTACATCCCCCATTATGATTAGGTCTCCACTCGAGGTTAACTTATCACCAGACCTCAGTGTCTTACCGTAAAATTTAATCTCCTCGCTCTCAGACCTTTCTTTCTCCTTTTCAATTTCAAGTGTTGATATGTCACAGGGGATACCCAACTTTATGCAGAGCTCTCTGTTCTCCTTTAAGTTCGTTTTCAATCCGCAAAAGATAAATTCGTTTACATTTTTCAGAAATTCCACCAAATCCCTTAGTTCCTCTTCCGATAGAACTCTATTCTCAACGGAGAGTATAAACCTCGTTCCTCTGAGAAGCTGTTTCTTCTCAAGAATAAATTTTTTGATATCCTCTATATCAAAATTTTCCTCATCAGCAATAAGCTCTATGGCTATTACGTTTGTTCCTCTTAGTTTGTAGTTCATAATAACACCCCATTTCTATAGAGAAATTTTATCAATAATAGGAGGAAAAGGTGAGATTTATCGGCGCAAAGGAGAAGGGAAAAGTTCAAATTTTGGGAATTCCCTACGACTCAACAACCTGCTTCAGACCCGGTACAAGATTTGCTCCCGACGGCATTCGGTTTTTCTCGGATAACTTGGAGGAGTACAGCCTTCCTCTTGGAAAATCCCTTGAAGAGGTCGAATTTTGTGATTTAGGAAACCTCTATCCTTCCACTGCCCCTGAAAAAATGGTGGATGAGGTATATGAAGCTGTCAGGAAGATGGAAATTCCTGTAATTTTAGGTGGAGAACATTCCATAACCTTTCCCGTTTTAAGAGCTCTCTCTGAAAGATATGAGAATTTAACCGTTGTTCACTTTGATGCCCATGCAGATTTAAGGGATGATTACTCTGGAACAAAATACTCCCACGCCTGTGTAATGAGGAGAGTTTTGGAGTTGGGGGTCCAGATAGTTCAGTTGGGAGTAAGGAGTGCCACAAGGGAGGAGGCAGAGCTCCGAATGGAAAATACAAACATTAAGGTTGTTGAAACCTTTGAGGAGCTCAAATCTTTAGTTTCAAAAATCGAAATGCCCGTTTACTTTTCAATTGATATAGACTTCTTTGACCCTGCATTTGCACCTGGAACGGGAACCCCTGAACCCCCTGGTTTTTCACCGGTTGAATTCTTTAACTTTATCTATAAATTACCAGACGTCAACGTCGTTGGGTTTGACGTTGTTGAAGTTTCTCCCCCCTACGACCCAAGTGGTACAACACAGATGTTGGCTGCAAAAATAGTAAGGGAGTTAATCCTTAAATTCTGGGGGTAAGATGGGGCTTTGGTTTACTGAAAAGTACGAAGGTGAGGGGATGGAGCTCCAAGCAACCGGACTCACCTTTAAAGTTAAGAGTGCCGTAAAAAAGGAGACCCCATACCAGGAACTTCTTCTTTTAGAGACCGAGGATTGGGGAAAGATGTTGGTCCTCGATGGAGCAGTTCAGACCACAGAAAGGGACGAATTCATTTACCACGAAATGATTGTCCACCCTGCAGGGTTCACATTTACAAGGGAAATTGAAAGAGTTTTAGTAGTAGGTGGAGGAGATGGAGGAACTGTAAGGGAAGTTTTAAAGCACAACCCAAAAGTGGTTGATTTGGTTGAAATAGACAGGGACGTCGTTGAATTTTCAAAGAGGGAGCTCCCCTCAATTTCATCAGGACTTTCAGACGAAAGGGTAAATCTGATATTTGGAGATGGAAGGGAGTTTGTCAAGGACAAAGACAGTCTCTACGACCTCATAATCGTTGACTGTTCTGACCCAATCGGTCCCTCAAAGGTTCTGTACGAGGAGGAATTTTACAGGGACGTGCTAAAAGCCTTAAAACCTGACGGAATCTTTGTAACCCAGTCTGAGTCCCCCTTTGCCCAAAGAAACGTTCACATAAAGGTAGTAAAGGAACTCTCTAAAGTATTTAAAATCATTAGACCCTACCTTGCATTCATTCCAACGTATCCTTCTGGTATGTGGAGCTTCACAATGGCCTCAAACAAGCTTGACCCATTGGGAGTTCCTCCATCATCCTTAGGAAAGCTCTACAGGGAGTTTGTTGAGAAAAATGGAGAATTGAAGTACTACAATCCCGAAATTCACTACGGAGCTTTTGCAATACCAAACTTTGTATATAGGGAGGAGTAGAAATGGAAATATTGGAGCAGATAGCCTCTGAAGCTGAAAAGAGGACGCAGGTTCCTGCTTATCCGAGGAGTGTCGAAAAGGTTATCTCTGCCATCATGACATCGAACAACTTCTGGAAAATCGTTGACCTATCGGATGAGCCCCTTCCTTTGGTTGCAGAAATCCTGAAACTTTTAAAGGAGCACGACCTTGTTATTTTTGAGGGGAATCAGATTCTACTGACCGAGGCAGGTGCAGAGCTTGCAAGGAGACTGGGAATTGAACCCTTTGTCTCCCACAAATGTCCAACCTGTAAGGGAAGGGGAGTAATCATCGATGATTCATTAAGGGAAGCCTACGAAAAGTTTTTAAAAATTCAGGAAAACAGGCCTCCCGCCATTCACCAGTTTGACCAGGGATACGTTACTCCTGAAAACACCTTTGCAAGAGTTGCCCTTGCAGACGATAGAGGGGATTTAAGGGGAAAGAAGGTTGTTGTTCTCGGTGACGATGACCTTATGAGCATTGCTTTAGCACTGTCTGGGCTCCCAAAGAAGGTTACAATCCTTGAAATTGATGAAAGGCTTGTGAACTTTATAAAAGAGGTTTCTGACAAGTATAACCTCAATATAGATGCAAGGGTTCATGACCTTCGCCAGCCACTTCCAGAGGACGTCTTAGGCGCTTACGACACCTTCTTTACAGACCCTCCTGAGACAGTTGAAGCCATTAAAGCCTTTGTTGGAAGGGGAGTTGCAACCCTTAAAGGGCCAAGGTGCGCCGGATACTTTGGGGTGACCCGTAGAGAATCCTCAGCAGACAAGTGGAGAAGGATTCAGAGAGTTCTTATAGATATGGGACTCGTTATAACAGACCTCATTCACAACTTCAACGAGTACGTCAACTGGGACTACTACGAGGAGATGAGAGGATGGCAGTTAACTCCCGTTAAGGAGCCTCCTAAGGATATCTGGTACAGGTCTACACAGTTCAGAGTTGAGACAGTTAGAGGATTCGAAGGATTCAACGAGCCTATAGTTGGTGACATATACAACGATGCAGAAAGCTCAACTACTTAATCTTTTGGCGGGTCTTCCCGCCTTTCCCTTTCAATCATCCAGTTAAAGAGCTTCACAACAAAGGGACCAATTAGGTTCTGGACTACACTGTAGAAAACAGCAGGAAGGGCCGATAGAGCTCCCCAGTGTGAAACGGCTAAAACTGCTGCAAGTCCCGAGTTTTGCATTGCAGTTTCTATGGAAATAGTTATCCTCTCAACCTTAGGAACTCCCAAAAGCCTTGGAATTACATATCCCAACCAAAAACCAAAGAGAAGATGGAACAGAGAGGCTAAAAATAGGAGCTCAAACGATTTCAGAGGAAGTGAAAGGATTCTTCCGTATCCCGCAGATACAACGTAACCAACTATGAGAACGACAACAATTGTTGAGTAAGCAGGTAAAAATTCCTTTATTTTTTCAACTTCACTTTCAAATTTTGAATTTATTAAAATTCCCAAAAGAACGGGAAGAAGGGTTATCTGAACCATATCAAAGAAGAGTTTAACTGCATCAACATTAACGGCCTTACCCACTAAAAATTTTGTCAGAAGTGGTGTTAAAACTGGAGAAACTATCGTGTTTACACCTGAAAGTGAGAGAGAAAGAGCAAGGTTTGAGCCTGCAAGGAAGTTGTAGACGTTAGATACAACTCCTGTAGGACAGGAGCCTGTCAAAACCTGGCCTGCCAAAAAGAGATTTGAGAGCTCCTTAAATAGAATTAAACCAATGATAAAGCCCAAAAACGGCATTACAGAGTACTGAGTTAGTATTCCTATTAAGACAATCTTTGGCCTTTTGAAAACTTCTTTAAAATCACTTGGTTTTAAAGTTAATCCCATTGATAGAATAACTGAACCTAAAAGGGGCTTTATAACCGACTTTAGAGGGTGAAACAGAAATGGAAACGTTAAGGCTATTGGAACAATTATTAAAACCCAGAGCCAAAGGAAATTAGAAATTGTTCCCATTTTTAGCCACCTGAGATTTTATGGAGGAATTTTAGCAGGTAGGATTTTTTTTGGTGGAGGTGGCGGGATTCGAACCCGCGTCCGGAGATGCGGCTCAGGTAGCTTCTACAGGCTTAGCCCGTGCTTTAATTTCTCGCTTCAGGGTTAGCCCACGGGCAGGCGCCCTGAAGCCAGCCCTCTTACATCTCGGCAACCTTCCCGAGGGCGGGGAAGGTCACCCAGCCCGTCTCTCTGTCGCCCTACCCGGAGCCGACGGGCGGAGCTCCGGAGGACGTCGCTGCGTTAATTAGGCAGCGAGAGCAAGTTCTTCGTTGGCAACTATCTTGGGTGCCTTTTTTACGAGGTTGGCTCCTCGGCCTGCCACTACCTGAACCTCTGCATCCCCGTCGAAACCGGTCACCCCCGTATTCTTCTGTCTGTTCATAAATATAGACACGCACAAAAATTGTGCAACTTTGGAAAAATATTTATCTACAAGATTTATCCTGTCGGAATCCCTTCCACTTTTCAGGACATTTGTATGTGAGAGGGATGAAAATCCCCCTCAGACTCCCCCTGACAAAAGATTTCCTTCAATCCCACAAATTTTATCCCTTCCATTTCTAAGGGCATTTCAACAGACAAAAACTACAAGAAACAAGGCATCCACGTCCATTGGGGGTCGCAATCCCTTCCACTTTTTAGGGCATTTCAACAGTTCAAAAATTGAGCCATTGACTTCCAAGGGCTTCAAAACATAAGATTTTATACGAAATTCTAATAAACCTTGAAAAACAACAACCTCAGCTGTACAGTTTTTCCTTCCCTATATTTCTTTTTCAAAGAACAAATTTATTTTAACATAAAGTTGCTATTAGTTTTTAAAAGCCTTACTTATTAGAGTGAAAAAATCTTCTGGGGAATCAAATGGTGGTTTTAAAGTTTAAATATCCAGATACTGAAAAGGTAGGCCTTGCAAAGTCTGACGAGAAGTTTGACTACGGAACGGACGTTGTTGTTAAAACTGACAGAGGGGAGGAATTAGTCAAAGTTTTAAGGAGCTACAAAGTTGACGAAAGCACTCTCTCCAAGTTCAACTTGAGCGAGAAGGAGCTCTACTCCTTCCTAAGACTGCCAACTGAGGAGGACAGGAACAGGTTTGTTGAAAATCTCTTCTTTTCAAAGGAAGCCCTCGATGTTTGTAGGGAAAAGGTTGAAAAACACGGTTTAAATATGAAGTTGGTAAAGGCATACTCAACATTAAATAGGGAGAGAATTGTCTTCTACTTCACGGCTGAAAGCAGGGTTGATTTCAGACAGCTTGTCAGGGATTTGGCCTCTCACTTTAAGACGAGGATAGAGCTCCGCCAGATTGGTGTAAGGGACGAAGTAAAAATGGTAGGCGGACTCGGAATGTGTGGAAGAATCTGCTGCTGCAAGGAGTTCTTAGACTGTTTTCACTCAATATCACTGAACATGGCAAAGCTTCAGGGTTTACCTCCAAACCCTGCAAAGCTGTCTGGAACGTGTGGAAGGTTAATGTGCTGTTTAAAGTACGAGGAGGCCAACTACTATATACGCCAGTTCCTACCTGAGGTTGGAAGTGAGATTACAACTCCCGATGGGAACAGGGGAAGGGTTGTTGATGTAAACATTGTCCTTGAGACTGTAACTGTTGAGGTTGGGGAGAGGGGAAAAATTAACTACCCTATGAGGGCCTTTGTTTCAAAGGAGCAGTGGAACAGTTACATTGAAATGTTAAAGGTTAAAGAGGATGATAGATTTAAATGTTTTACAAAAGCAGGAGTAATCGGTGATGAGAGTAATTAAGGAGCTGAAAAGTCCATTGAACAGGCTTTTCATATTTGAAACTGATGACGGATTCAAGGTTGAATCTGTCTTTTACAAGGGAGATAGGCTCTGTGTCTCCTCACAGGTCGGATGTCCGGTAAGGTGCCTATTCTGTGCATCGGGAAAGAAGGGACTAAAGAGGAATCTAACTGCCGATGAAATTTACTCTCAGTACAGTCTTTTGAAAGAGGAGTTCCCTATAAAGGGAATAGCAATTGCCGGAATAGGGGAACCCTCCGCAAACGCCGATGAAGTCTTAAAGGTCATTGAGCTCTTTAAAGGAGAAGGGTTAAAAGTTACTGTTAGTACTACGGGATATCCACTTTCTGGATTTAAAAAGCTCATCAGAGCTCCCCACGATGGCCTTACAGTCTCTGTCCACGCCGTTGATGGTGAAAAGAGGAAAAGAATATTTGGCATCTCTGAAAGTCTCGATGGGATTTTCGGAGCTCTTGAGGAGTACTGGGAAGAGGCATCATCATCAAGGAGAAAGAAGTTTCAGATAGGGTATCTTCTCTTAAAGGGAGTTAATGATTCGGAAGAAGACCTGAGAAGGTTAGGAGAACTTGCAAAAAGGTACAGGATGACCATCATGCTTATGGCCTACAATCCGGTAGAGGGTGTCGGAATTGAACCCTTAACGGAAGAGGAGTACGAGAAAGCCTTCCTTGCACTCAGGAGAATGGGAGTACGGGTAACGCTGAGCAATAGGTTCAGGAGAGACCCTTTAGGTGGATGTGGAACACTCACCATATCGAGGGAGGTAAGATGAAGAGATTGGTACTCTTTCTCTCTTTTTCACTTCTATTCTCGTGTGCCTCAACTACCACCCTTACAAAGGAGGAAAAGGAAAGGGCAGTAGATATTGGGAACAGAGCCGTGTCTAAGCTGATGGGGGAGCTGAAGAAAAACTTAGGCTTGGCTTTAAAGGAAGGGGGATTTCCAAAGGCCATCGAGTTCTGTGCAGGTAAGGCTCAGAAACTAACCGAAAAGGTGAACGAGGAGTTAGTTCTTGTAAGGGTAAAGAGGATTTCCGATAAGTACAGAAATCCGAAGGATAAACCAGATAGGACAGACCTTTCTGTAATAAACTACTTTAAGAAAAGGTTAAAGGAAGGAAAACTTCCTCCCTATTACATTAAAACGGTAGAGAGGAATGGTAAGACTTACGTAATCTACTACAAACCTATTAGGGTTGCTCCTTTCTGTCTCAACTGCCACGGTGACCCAGAAAGTATGTCTCCTGAAGTTTTGAAAATCTTAAGGGAAAAGTATCCTGAGGATAGAGCTCTCGGATACAGGGTAGGAGACCTTAGGGGCGTTTTTAAGGTTGTTATTCCGGCTGAAGAGTTGAAGGGGGATTAAATGTTTGTAAAGGAAGGAGAGCTCCCTGGAGTTGGAAAGAAGTACTCTATGAAAACGAGCAACGGAGACACGATAGTTGTAGTAATTCACTACTCCGGGAAGAGGGAAGTTTACTACTTTGAGGATGATAGTGAAGAACCAACGGCCGTTATTGAGCTTACAGACGAAGAGGCAAGAACGTTGGGAACCATTCTGGTTGGAGCTCTGTTCCAGCCAACCTCAGACGAGGAGAAAATTGGTTTTCTCATGAAGCACCTGGCATTTGAGTGGATAAAAGTTCCTGAAAACTCGTTTTTAGCAAACAGAACGATAAAGGAGCTCGATATAAGAAAGAACTACGGCGTGATTGTTGTTGCAGTTGTAAGGGATGAGAACGTTGTTGTCTCTCCATCTCCTCTCTTTAAAATAGAACCCGGTGATACTTTGGTCGTTGTTGGAAATATTGAGAACATAAAGAAGTTTTCAAAACTTGTAGAGAGAAAGGGATAGATGGAGAGTCAGATTTCTTCCCTCTCTATCTTTTTTTTACTTCTTCTGATTTCTTACTTAATAGCCAACAGGTTAAATTTTCCTGTAATTCCAGTATACATAGTTTCGGGCGTTTTAACGTCAGTTTTCTTTCACAGCCAAGACGTACACATATTTGAGTTTTTAGGTGTGGTCTTTCTCCTCTTCTTCATAGGTCTTGAGTTCTCCCTTGCTGAACTTGAGAGAAACTACAAGAGTATTATTTCTGTTGGTTTAATTGATTTTGTCCTTAATTTCTTTCCGGCCTTCTTCGTCTCAAAGTTTTTGGGCTTTGACAGTTTAACCTCTCTTCTAATTGCCACCGTTGTCTATCCGAGTTCCTCGGCAATTGTTTCGAAGCTTTTGATTGACCTTAAGAAGCTTGCAAACCCTGAAGTTGAACCTGTCCTTTCCATTTTGGTCTTTGAGGACTTAGCAGCGGCAACTCTTTTGGCCGTTCTGTTCAACCTAAGGTCGGGAAACCTCGAACCCTCAGGAATTTTAAGCGTTCTACTCAAGATTTCCCTCTTTATTCTACTGTCCCTTTTCATCATTAAACTGCTGAGGAAAGTTGTTGACCTGTCGGTTGACTACGTAGGGGGAGCCAAGGAGTTTTTGTCCATCTTAGTAGGAACGCTTCTCTTCGGATTTATCGAGTTTTCCCTTGGATTTGGTCTCTCTGAGGCAATAGGAGCATTTGTTGCCGGAACCCTGTTTGGAGAAACCTCTCACAAGGAAAGTATTGAATCCTTAGTTGTTCCTTTTAGGGACGTTTTTGGAGCTCTCTTCTTCCTCTCCTTCGGCCTCTCGATTGACCTGACAAAGATAACGTCCTCCGTCTTTTTCCCCTTTTTAGTAATTCTCACAATTTCCCTTCTAACGAAGCTCCTTACGGGAATTTTCTCTGTAAAACTCTACGGCCTTTCGTTAAAGAGGGGATTATCCGCAGGTTTGATGCTCCTTCCGAGGGGAGAGTTTTCTATCCTCGTTGCCGCAACTAAGGAGTCAATTATTCCCCTATCTGCCCTTTACGTTTTGACAACCTCACTTTTAGGCTCTTTTGCCGTCAAGGAATCCTCAAGGATTCTAAAATTTCTCTTCAAGGAGAAGAGGAGGAAGAGCAGGCTTACAAAATCGCAGCTTTTGGGGGACTAAGTGTTTATCACTTTTGAGGGAATAGAGGGTTGTGGAAAGAGTACTCAGTCGAAGCTTTTGTTTGAGGAGCTGATAGACAGGGGATTTTCCGTTGTTCTGACGAGGGAGCCCGGTGGAACAGAGGCCTCTGAGGAGATAAGGAGAATTATCTTAAAGAAGTGGGAGGAGAGGTTTACGCCCTTTGCGGAGCTCTCTCTCTACGAAGCGGCAAGGTCCCTCCACGTTGAAAATTTGATAAGGCCCTCCTTAAATGAGGGGGCAGTTGTTATCTGCGACAGGTTTACAGACTCAACTGTTGCCTATCAGGGTTACGGGAGGGGATTATCCTTGGAGCTAATAGAGAGGTTAAACCTTGAGGCAACTGGAGGTTTAAGACCGGATTTAACCTTTCTGTTAGACCTTCCCGTTGAGGCTGCTTTTAAGAGGTTGGAGAGGAAGAGCCTTGATAGGATGGAATCTGAGGAGCGCTCTTTCCACGAAAGGGTGAGAGAGGGATTTTTAGAGATAGCAGAGAGGGAGAAGGAAAGGGTTGTTGTTCTTGACGGAACTCAGGATGTAGAGGAAATATTTAATCACGTTCTGAGAATAGTTTTAGAGAGGTTAAATGCTCTTTAACGAGATTGTAGGACACTCAAAGCAGTTAAGAATAATCAGAAAACTTGCTGAGCAGGGCAGATTCCCTCAGAGCTCCCTCTTTGTCGGTCCTGAAGGCGTTGGAAAGAGAACTGTTGCAGAGGAGCTCTTTTCCTATTTAACTAAAAACAAGTTAAACGTTAGGACATACGGAGTTGAATCCCCTCTAACAATAAAGGAGGTTAGGGAAATTTCGGAATGGCTCTTTACAAAGCCGGGAAAGGATGAGATGAAGGCCGTAATAATCGATAGGGCTGATGAAATGAGGGGAGAGGCGGCAAATGCCCTCCTCAAAACGTTGGAGGAACCTCCAGGCTACGCATTTTTATGTCTGATAGGAAAGAACGAGGAGGCAGTAATTCCTACAATAAGGTCAAGGTGTAGAATCTTTAGGTTTGGACCCCTTTCAGAGAGCAACGTCATCTATATTTTGGAGAGAAAGGGAATAAAGCCAAACGAAAAGGCCGTTAGGGTTTCAAGGGGGAGCGTTGGAACTGCCATAGAAATTTTGGAGTCTCCCGTTGTGGAGCGCCTTGAGGAGTTTTTTAAACTGTTAAAAAGTCCAAACAAGTTGAAATTGGTTACTTCATACTCTGAAAAGTTTTCAAAACTTTCAAGAGAGGAGGCTTTACTGTTTCTGAACTCCCTTGAAGTTCTTGTATTCGAAAAATCGGGAAATCCCAAGTGGGAAGAGGCAATAAACAGAGCAAGGAACTTTCTGAAATTTTACGGGAAACCTCAATCAGTAATTGAGTGGCTGATTTTAGAAATTTTAAGTATTTAATCTGTTACCATATCTCCTCTCTTACAATTGTTTCATCTCTCTGTGGACCTGTTGATACAATTGGAACAGGGACATCCAAGTAATCCTCTATAAATTTGATAAAGCTCTTAGCCTCCTCTGGAAGGTCTTCCCACTTCCTTACATGGGTAGTTTCCCTCTTCCATCCTGGCAGTGTTTCGTAAATGGGTTTTGCCTGGGAGAGCTCCTTTGCAGTCGATGGAAATCTGTCAATGACTTCTCCGTTTAACTCGTAGCCTACGCAGACCTTTATCTCGTCAAAGGCATCCAAAACATCAAGTTTCGTGATGATTAAACCATCGAGGCTGTTTACTTCCTTTGAGAACTTAACAGCAAATAGGTCCAACCAACCACACCTTCTCGGCCTTCCCGTTGTTGAACCGTACTCATGTCCGCGGGCTCTAAGGAGCTCCCCTGTGTTGTCCTTAAGTTCAGTCGGGAAGGGGCCTCCTCCAACCCTTGTCGTGTAAGCTTTTGCAATTCCGAAAATTTTTTCTACCTTTTTAGGACTTATCCCTGCTCCTGCTGAGATTCCAAGTGCCGATGAGTTTGACGATGTTACAAAGGGATACGTTCCGACATCTATATCAAGCAGTGTTGCCTGAGCTCCCTCGAAGAGAACCCTCTCTCCAGAATCAATTGCTCTATTTAGAAGTGACACCGTATCACAGACGAACTGAGAGATTTTTTCGTAGATTCTCATTGTATGAGAGAAAATTTCATCAAAGTTGAAGCTTACAGGATAGTTGTAAACGTACTTAAGTGTTAATTCCTTTTCCCTCAGATTCCAGCGAAGTTTTTCTTTAAAACTAACCTCATCCTTAAGGTCTGCTATTCTTATTCCTACCCTTCCTGCCTTATCCCTGTAGGCAGGTCCTATTCCCTTAAGAGTCGTTCCTATTGAGCCGTTCCCTTTCAGCTTTTCTGAAGCTGCATCCAACTCTTTGTGGTAAGGAAATATAACGTGAGCCCTCTCACTTACGAATAGCCTTCCTTCAGGATTCTTTCCGACCCTCTTTATGAACTCTGTTTCGTTCCAGAGGGACTCAAGGTCAATGACCATTCCGTTTCCTAAAACGCATCTCTTATCGTCGTGGAGGATTCCAGATGGTAGAAGGTGGAGAATGTACTTCGTTCCATTTATAACAACTGTATGTCCTGCGTTGTTTCCTCCCTGATACCTTACGATGTAGTCGGCCCTTTCAGATAGTATGTCAACAATTTTTCCCTTTCCCTCATCGCCCCACTGTGTTCCAACGATTGCCAGAGTGGACATTAAGCTTCCTCCAGAAAAAATTCCCGCCAAATGATACTACATATTTTCAACCATTATTAGCTTTTCTATAGAGTCCAGTATTTCTTCGGTTGATTCTGGAAGAGGAACAAACTTTTCTTCCGACAGGAACAGGAGATTCTTTGGTTCTTTTTCCTTATTTAAAACAATTACGTATTTAAATCCCTTTTTAAAGGCTACTTTAACGGAAGTTTCGTAGTTCCTTTTGACAATGTCCCTTGAAACTGAGTATCCTCGATTCCTTAACTCTGAGGCAATTCTGTAGGCAGTTTGGAGTTCCTTCCTTAGGTCCACTATGTAAAAGTCCTTTTTTTTCTTAACGTTAAGTGAGTTTTTCCTCTCCAAGAGCTCCTGAAGGGCATCAACGTTAACGGCAATTCCGGTAGCCGGAAGTTTCCTACCAAACTTCTCTATGAGGGTGTTGTACCTTCCTCCACCTCCAAGTGAAAAGCCGTGGAGCGGATGGAACACTTCAAATGTAATTCCCGTGTGGTATTCCATTCCCCTTCTTTCTGAGAGGTCGAAAATAACATTTTTCTCAAATCCATAACTTTTAAGAATTCCATAAACTTCCTTTAGCTCATTGATGGTTCTCTTTACCCTCTCACTTTTAAAGAGCTCCTCCGCTCTCTCAAAAACCTCCTCTTTTCCGTAGAGCTCCAACAAACTCCTCAGCTTTTCCCTTCTTTCACCTTCGATTCCATTCTGGTCGCAGAAGATTTCAAGTCCCGAAAAGTCCTTGTGGCTCAAAATTTCAACTACTTCTTTTCTGTTCTCTATTGAGAGCTCCCCAACGGCACTGTTTAAAAATTCCGTGTGGCCTATATCTATCTGGAACGATTTGAGTCCCAATTCTCTTAAAACGTTTACAACAACAGCTACAACCTCAGCATCGGCCTCCCTTTCATCTACGCCTATAAGCTCAAAGCCAAACTGAAAGATCTCCCTGTCCTCATCCGAGTCCCTGAATACCTTTCCAGAGTAGTAGAACCTAAAGGGAGGTTCGTCATCTTTAAAGGAGGATGCAACGATTCTTGCTATCTGAGGAGTAAAGTCGGGTCTTACTGCAAGTAATCTCCCTGTAAATCTGTCTACCAACTTGAAGGAAACGTCTTCAAGTTTCTCATCAACCAATTTAAAGGTATCCAAAAACTCAATTGTCGGCGGAACTACCGGCTCGTACCCCCAGAGCTCCACAATTTCCTTTATTCTATTTATCAAATACTCCCTTTTTTTCGCCTTTTCAGGTAGTAGCGTCTTAAATCCCTTTGGAATCTCCGATAGCTTCATCTTAAAATCCCAGATATTTAATTATTTCTTCTCTGTCTGCCGGAAGTGTTACCGGCTGAACTCCCATTGAAATCGCAGTATCTGGGTCCTTTAAACCGTGACCTGTTAGGGTGCAGACTATCACATCTCCCTTTTCAAACATTCCTTTTTCCTTTGCGCTCTTTATTACTCCGGCAATTGATGCTGCAGATGCAGGTTCACAGAAAATCCCTTCCGTTCTTGCAACCAACTTGTAAGCTTCAAGTATCTCCTCATCCGTAACCATGTCTATAAAACCACCTGACTCTTCTGCTGCGTTTACGGCTCCCTTCCAGCTTGCAGGATTTCCAATCCTTATTGCTGTAGCTATTGTCTCGGGGTTTTTAACGGGATGTCCTAAAACTATTGGAGCAGCTCCCGCTGCCTGCCAACCACACATTTTAGGTTTTGAATCAACTTTACCTGCCTCGTAGTACTCCTTGTATCCCATCCAGTAGGCCGTTATGTTTCCGGCATTTCCAACGGGGATGAAGTGGTAGTCGGGAGCCCTCTTAAGCTGCTCACATATCTCAAATGCAGCAGTTTTCTGTCCCTGAAGCCGGTACGGGTTTATCGAGTTAACAATTGTTATAGGGTAACTACTTCCAATCTCCCTGACAATTTCAAGTGCATCATCAAAGTTTCCCTTTATCTGTATAACCTCAGCTCCGTACATCACTGCCTGTGAAAGCTTACCAAGGGCAATTTTCCCTTCAGGAATTAGAACAACTGCCTTCAGTCCCGCCTTTGCTGCGTATGCTGCAGCCGAAGCCGAGGTGTTTCCAGTTGACGCACATATAACGGCCCTTGCTCCCTCCTCAACGGCCTTTGAAACGGCCATTGTCATTCCCCTGTCCTTGAATGAACCTGTCGGATTGAGTCCTTCAAACTTGAGGTAGAGCTCTATCCCAGGTTTAATCTCCTTTGCCAAATTATCTGCCTTTATAAGGGGGGTATTTCCCTCAAGGAGCGTTATTACAGGAGTTTTATCTGAAACTGGAAGGAAATCCCTAAACTCCTCAATTACACCTTTCCACCTTTCCATTAAATTTACCTCCAAAAAACAGTTAAAATACAGGGTTAGAAATTATAGCCTCTCTACTCAAATTTTGGAGGAGACATGTTCGAGGGAATCTACGTTGCCATTCCTACTCCCTTTAAAAACGGCTCTGTTGACAGGGGAGCTCTGAAGGAACACATCGAGTTTCTCATTGAAAACGGAGTTGACGGAATCGTTCCCTGTGGAACTACCGGTGAGAGTGCAACTTTATCCTACGAGGAGCACGAGGAAGTAATTGCGCTGACAATAGAACAGTCAAGGGGAAGGGTAAAGGTAATTGCCGGAACCGGTTCAAATTCAACGCGTGAGGCCATAAGGCTTACAAAGTTTGCGGAGGAGGTTAAGGCTGACGGAGCTCTCCTTATAACTCCCTACTACAACAAACCGAACCAGGAAGGTTTATACCTTCACTTTAAAACCGTTGCAGAGGCCGTTTCCATTCCGATTGTTCTTTACAACGTTCCGGGAAGAACGGGAGTAAATATGTTTCCGGAGACAGTTGCGAGACTCTCAGAAATAGACAACATTGTTGCCATAAAGGAGGCAACCGGAAGTACAAACGTTGCAACTGAAATAATTAACCTGTGTGGAGATAAAATCTCGGTTCTTTCCGGCGACGACCAGACATTCTTTCCACTACTTTCTGTAGGAGCAAAGGGGGTTATATCTGTAACTGCAAACGTTGTTCCTGAACGGGTCGTTGAGATGTACTTCTCCTTTAAAAATGGAAACTGGGAGAAGGCTTCGGAGATTCACAGAGAAATCTATCCTCTTTCAAAGGTCTTGTTCATTGATACAAATCCTATTCCTGTTAAAACGGCTCTTTGGATGATGGGAAGGATGGAGAAGGAGTTTAGACTTCCACTCTGTCCTACAACTCCTGAAAAGGAGGAGAAAATCAGAAAAGTTCTTAAGGAGTATGGAATCATAAGTTGAGTTTAACTTAGTCTGGAGATTTACTATGGAAAACTGGGCGAAAATAGTAATAGGTGATAGTCGGAAAATGTTAGAAGTGGAAGATGACTCTGTTCAATTAGTTGTTACTTCTCCACCATACTGGTCTATTAAAAATTATGGTACGGAAAACCAAATTGGTTATGGTCAAACTCTTCATGAATATTTAAAGGATTTATACAGGGTTTGGAAGGAATCTTATAGGGTGCTAGAACCGGGTCGAAGGTTGGTTATTAACATAGGTGACCAGTTTGCAAGGTCTATCATTTATGGGAGGTACAAAATTATCCCTCTCCATGCAGAAATAATTGCGCAGTGTGAGGAAATTGGGTTTGATTATATGGGTTCCATAATCTGGCAGAAAAAAACCACAATGAATACAACCGGCGGAGCAAATGTGATGGGTTCTTATCCCTACCCGCCGAATGGAATGGTTGAGATTGATTATGAATATATTTTGATTTTTAAAAAACCGGGAAAAAGTAGGAAAGTTCCCAAGGAAATTAAAGAAAAATCCAAGTTAACAAAAGAGGAGTGGAAGGAGTTTTTTTCAGGACACTGGTACTTTGGTGGAGTTAGACAGATAGAACATCAGGCAATGTTTCCCGAAGAGCTTCCTAATAGAGTGATAAGGATGTTTTCCTTTGTAGGTGAGACGGTTTTAGACCCTTTTTTAGGAAGCGGAACTACGGCGAAAGTAGCTTTAGAACTGAATAGAAATGTAATTGGCTACGAGATAAATGAGGACTTTTTGCAGGTTATAAGAAAAAAATTGGGAATGGATAACTTGGATTTATTCAGTAGGAGGATTGAAGTAATTAAAAGGAAGAGTCAGATAGTTCCAGAAATTGTGGATTATGTTCCCAGAATACAGGATGCAAAGCCCCTTATTGAGCCTGATAAATTAAGGTTCAATAAAAATAATTTGTATAGAGTGGTTGATATTTTGGAGGATGGAAAATTAAAATTGGATTCGGGGCTTACTGTTAAGTTGCGGGGTATTGTTATAACGGATTTAAAAAGAGCTATTAAGTATTTGAAAGAATATGTTTTAAAGAAGAAAGTTTATTTGAAATTTGATAAAAATTATGTGGCTAATGAGGATTTTTTAGAAGCTTACGTATACTTAAAAAACAGAATTTTTATCAATGCTCAATTAATTAAGCTTGGAACTGCAACAACAGAAAGGCATATCAATTTTGACTTTAAAACTAAATTTCTAAAGTTAGAGAAAGAGAATCTAAAGTTGTGTAGTGAGGATTTAGGTGGAATTTAAAATAAAAACAGAGGAAATAAGAAAGTTAATGGAAATTGATGCTCCTGAGTTCCCAAAATATGCAACTCAAATACTTAACTTGGCCAATCAAAATGCTCAAGCAACCAGACCTAAGGTTGTAGGGCAGATGAGTGAACTCATAAAGGAATTTTCAGGTAAAACTTTAGAGGAATGGGAAGAGTGGTATTTAGAACATTATCCTGATGCGATAGAGAAGGCTACTAAAAAAGTTTTGGAGATGGTTGATAATTTTAGGAAAGTTATAAACCAAATTGATGAATCAATGGTTAGAAAGTGGATTAGAGACTTAGTAATTGTAAAAACTTTCGTTGGCTTAAGGTTCCAGGAAGCAATATTGAGGAAAGTTGCTGATAAGTTCAGCTTAGATTATAGACTTTCAACGCCTGAGGAGGAAAGTAAAGGTATTGATGGTTATATTGGAAGTGTTCCTGTAAGTTTGAAACCTAAAAGTTATCAAGCTAAAGAAATGTTACCTGAAGAAATAAAAATAGACATCATTTACTATGAAAAGCAAAAGGATGGATTAAAGATTACAATTCCTCCTGCTTTAGAGAAAAAACTCAAAATTCAAAGGAATAATGAGGCTTAGAATTTTCTAACCAAATTTGGAGTTATAAAGTGAGTTTAGCTGCTGGAGTTGACTATAGGGATTTAGAGAGACTCTTTGACTACTTTGAGATAAGGGATAAGGATGTTAAGAATCTAAGGTTTTTGGGAAATATCCTCCTTCCCTACAAGGAGGAGTTTGCAGATGCCTTTTATGACAATTTAATGAAGTTTGAAGATATAAAGGAATACATTCCTGAAGCCAAACTTCAGAGGTTAAAGAGAACAATAAAGATTTGGTATGAAAGGCTCTTTTCCGGAAGGTACGACTCTGAGTATCTTCTGTATCTCTTGAGAATTGCGAAGGTTCATGTTGAGGAAGGTATTCCTCCTCACTACATAATCGTTGCAATGAACTTCGTTAGTCGTTTCTGTAGCCGCCGCATAGCAAACTTTTTCTCCGAAAAGGCAAAGGTCTTCTTTGAGGACTACAGGAGAGAGCAGGAGAAGGTCTGTGACCCTTCAAAGGCTGAGATTGTAGAGGGATTTATTCTTGAGGAAGTCTTTGAGAGGATGGAGGACCTAAACAGGTCCTTGAGGAAGATTCTTGCCTTAAACGAGGACGTTTTAGTCTCCTACTACGTTGATGCAGAGCTCCGAACCTTCTTTGAGGCCGGAAAAGTAGAGAGGGCTGCAATTAAGTTCAGCAAGAAGTTTGCAGTTTTTATGGATATAGCAATTCTTATAGGTTTAATGTTCCTTGCAGTTTTCGTTATCGCGCTCTTTGGAATGGATATCTACCACTTCTTCCACGGAGACCTTGCTCACAGCTTAATTGCTGCAATGGGCGACCTCCTTATCCTCTGGACCGTTTTGGAGCTCCTCAACAGCGAGATAAAGTTCATGTTGGGTGGGGAACTTGCCGTTTCTGCATTTGTCAGCGTTGCACTGGCGGCAACAATAAGGGAAGCCCTTGTTGTTTCGTTGGAGCACGGTAAACCTATAGAGTTCAAACTGGGAATTGGAGCCTTAATTCTCATCTTGGGTATTGTTTACGGGATAGTTAAGTGGTTTGAAATAAAGAGAAAAAAGAAGTTGGGAGAGTAGGAAATGGTAAAGCTTGCCGTTGCAGGTGCTAAGGGTAGGATGGGTTCATTAATAGCAAATTTAGCCCTTCAGGAGAGTGATTTTAAGCTTGTAGGGGTTACGGAAAAACCCGACTCTGAGTTCATAGGGAGCGAATTTTCAAGAGGGGTTAAATTCTACAGTTCTTTAAGGGAGTTTGAGGAAAGGCCGGATGTTCTCATTGACTTTACTACTCCTAATGCGACCTTAAAAAACATTGAAGATGCAAAAACTTTGGGGGTTTCCCTTGTAATAGGAACTACGGGATTTTCTGAAGAGGAAAAAAGGATAATAGAGGAAGCCTCCAAGGTTATTCCGATAGTTTTCTCTCCCAACATGAGTTTAGGGGTAAACATTTTATTTAAGATAGTTGGAGAAGTTACAAGAGCTTTAAAGGATAAGGGTTACGACGTAGAGATTTTTGAAATTCACCACAGGTTCAAAAAGGATGCCCCTTCTGGAACTGCAGTGAGGCTGGCAGAGATAGTTGCAGAAAATTTAGGTAAAAATTTGGAGGATGTAGCCGTTTATGGAAGGAAAGGACTCGTAGGGGAGAGAAAGCCCGATGAGATTGGAATTCTCTCCTCAAGAATGGGGGACGTTGTGGGAGACCATACAGTATTCTTTGGAACGTTGGGAGAGAGATTAGAGCTCACCCACAGGGCAACGAGCAGGGAGACCTTTGCTAGGGGAGCTCTAATTGCCGCTAAGTGGGTCTTTGATAAGAAACCCGGACTCTACACAATGTTTGACGTTTTGGAGATTTGATGAAAGAAGCCTTAAAAGAAGAGATTGGAGTTTGTAAGGAAAATTTAAAAGCTGTTATCTATTTATTTGTTCTTGATTTAACGGCAACAGTTACAAGGGCTGTAAAAGTTGACGTTTTTGATGTTTGGGTTCTCGGAGGAATATTAGGTCTTTTAGCAATCTCACTCGTTTATATTCTTAATCTGGAGAAAGATTTTAAGATTATTAAAGCTATTGAAAGAGGCAGAAAATGGTTGAAATTCTTTTTGTTTTATTCTTAATGTCGATAGTTCTTGGGCTGTTTCTCTATATGCTTAAAACAAGTCCTACTAAATGACAAAAATTTTTTTGAGGAGAAAATGTATGTTTGAGGTAATTCCTGCAGTTGATATAAAAGGTGGAAAGTGTGTGAGGCTCTATCAGGGAAGGGCAGATAGGGAGAAGGTCTACTTTGAAAACCCCGTTGAGGTTGCAAAAAGGTGGGAAAATTTAGGAGCTCGTAGAGTCCACGTAGTTGACCTCGACGGTGCATTTGAGGGCATTCCTAAGAACCTGCCAATAGTTAGAGAAATAGTAGAGGAGCTCTCCATTCCCGTTCAGTTTGGAGGAGGGGTAAGGACTTTAAAAGCCCTTGAGGAGCTGTTTAAAGCCGGAGTTGACAGAGTGGTTGTTGGAACGGTTGCCGTTGAAAATCCAGAGCTCTTTAAAGAAATGGTTAAAGAGTTCCCAAACAAAGTTGTTGTTGGGATAGATGCAAAGAACGGTATTGCAACGACAAAGGGCTGGGTAGAGCTTTCCGGAATTCCTGCAGTTGAACTTGCAAAAAGGGTTGATGATGAAAACATTTGGGGATTTGTGTATACCGACATATCAAGGGACGGAACTCTAACGAGTCCAAACTTTGAGGAAGTAGAGAAGTTTGCATCGTCGGTTACTCACCCAGTTATAGCATCGGGCGGAGTTTCAAAATTAGAGGATTTAGTTAAACTTTCCAAAATTAAAAATGTTTTTGGTGCAATTGTTGGAAGGGCTCTCTACGAGGGAACTGTTGACCTAAAGGAAGCCCTTGAGGTTTTAAGTGGAGCTTAACCTCGATAGAGCTCTAAAGGAGATAGAAAACAACAAGTACTTTAAAGTATTAGAAAGGGAAAACTTAACGAAGGTATCCTATAGGTACAATGCCCCTTTTGTCTTTGATTCTCCTTTAAAGAGAGAACTGAGGGGAATTACTTTTGATAGGAAAACGGGAAGTGTAGTTTCCCGTCCTTTCCATAAATTTTTCAATTTAAACGAGGTTGAAGAGACAAAGGAAGAGAGATTAAGGGGAGAGTATATTTTTAGAGAAAAACTTGATGGAACGATGCTCCATCCTGTTTTAATAAACAACAAAGTAAAGCTTTTAACCCAAAAGGGTTTCTCCAATCCTTACACCGAAAAGGGAGAGGAACTTTTAAAAAAGAACGATAACTTACTGAACTTTACTAAGGAGCTACTAAACAAAGGATTTACTCCGATTTTTGAGCTTATCTCTCCCGAGTTTCAACTTGTAATTCCGTACGATAAGGATGAGCTTTTCCTAACAGAAATTAGAGAAAACAAATCAGGTAGATACTATCTCGAAGAGTGGGAAAATGAAATTAAAGAGAGAGGAATAAAGATTCCTCGTAAATTTTACGGGAGACTTAAGGATTTACTTAAGCTAATTGAGAATAGAGAAAGTATAGAGGGATTTGTTTTAAAGGATTTCTCTAAGAAAGAGCCTTTTCCCCTTTTTGTTAAGGTCAAATCTCCTTGGTACGTAGAGCATCACTACGCTTTTACGTACCTTAATAACATTCCAGACCATAAATTTTTTAACATATTCCTTCAGGGAAGAGTTGACGACATTTTCTCAAGAGTAACTAATGAAAATTTAGTAAGAGAAAAGGAAGAAAGGTTAAAAAAACTAACAAACCTTTACACTGATTTACTGAGTTTGGTAGAAAAATTATCTGAGGTTTATGGTTCTTCTAAATTTGACGAGGTATTTGAAAGAGAAGTTAAGAAGCTGAGGAAAAAATATGGAAGGGATTTTAGTAAGTTAAAAATTCAAGAAAATTATCTAAAGGAAGCTGTCAGAATAGCAAAGACCGGCGGGAAGTACGAGTCCTATTTAGGAACGAAGTTCTACACAATGTTGAAAACAAAAGAAATAGAATTGTTAAAATAGTTTGGTATAAAAATAGAAAGAGGTTAACTATGAGGTTTAAAGTTTCCGTTCCAGCCTCCACAAGTAACTTAGGACCTGGGTTTGATGCATTAGGACTTGCCTTGAGCCTTTACAATGAATTTCTGTTTGAGCCGTCAGACTTTTACTCTGTAGAGATTGAGGGAGAGGGAAAGGAGGAGCTCCCCAAGGATGAAAGCAACCTCTTCTTAAAAACTTACAGAAGTACAATGGAGTACTTAGGTCTAAACCAACCCATAAAGGTTAAACTTATAAACAGAATTCCCTTAGGAAGAGGACTTGGAAGTTCTGCAACGGCAATTGTAGGGGGAATACTTGCCGCTGAGAGAATTTCCGGAAAGAAACTCTCCCTTCCAGAGGTCATTGATATTGCCTTTAAGTTTGAACCACACCCTGACAACGTTCTACCTGCATACACCGGTGGATTTGTTGTAGCCGCAACGAACGGAGACCTCCACTACATAAAACTTGACTGGCCTGACGATTTGAAGGTTGTAATTGTTGTTCCTGAACTCTTCCTCTCCACAGAGGATTCCCGCTCTGTTCTTCCAGAGAGCTATCCTAAGAAGGACGTTATTTTTAACATCCAAAGGGTTGCTCTACTTTTAGGAGCCCTCCAAAAGAGGGACTACGGGCTTTTAAAGGAGGCAGTTAAGGATAGAATCCACCAACCTTACAGGTGTGACCTCATTCCTTCCTTCTGGGAGGTTGTTTCAGAAGGGTACAAAGCCGGAGCTTATGCAGTTTACCTGTCCGGCGCCGGAAGCTGTATTGGAGCTCTCGCAGACGGTAACTTTGACGAGATAGGAAGGGCGATGTGTAACGTTTTTGACGCTCTCGGAATAGAATCGAGGTACCTCGTTTTAGATGTTGACAGAGACGGGGCAAAGATAGAGGAGCTCTAACCTATTCTTTCAACTGCCCTTAGTTTTGCACTCCTTGAGGCCGGATTTTCCCTTACCTCCTCCTCCGTTGGCTGGACCGGCTTCTTCGTAACTACCTTAAAGTTCTCCAAGTTCTTCAGTATATTTTTAACGAGCCTGTCCTCCAAGGAGTGAAACGTGATTACAACTATTCTCCCACCAGTTTTTACAAACTCTGCTGCCTCAGGAATTCCCCTCTCAATTTCCTCAAACTCCCTGTTTACGTAAATCCTTATTGCCTGAAAAGTCTTTACTGCAGGGTGCTTTTTCCTTCCTGCCCAGAGCTTTTTAGGAATAACAGATTCAACAATCTCTGCAAGCTCCTTTGTTGTTTCTATCTCCTTCTTCTTTCTCCTCCTCACAATCTCCCTTGCAATCTTCCTTGCAAACCTCTCCTCTCCGTACTTGAAAATTATCTCTGAGAGTTCCCTCTCTGAAAGCTTATTCACAACGTCCTTTGCCGTTAGCTTCTGTCTTCTGTCCATCCTCATATCCAAGGGCTGTTCCTTCCAAACTGTAAATCCCCTCTCTCCCCTTAGGTGAAAGTGTGAAACTCCCAGGTCGAAGAGAATGCCATCAACTCTATCTATTCCCTCCTCTTCTAACACCTTTCCAATTTGAGAAAAGTTTGCATGGTATATTGAAACTCTATCTCCAAACGATTCCAACCTCTTTAGAGCTCTCTCAATTGCCTCCTCATCCCTGTCAATTCCAATAACCCTGTTTTTAGGATTTGCCCTTAAAATTGCCTCTGTATGCCCTCCTCCTCCCAACGTGGCATCAACAAAAATTCCTCCTTTATCGGCCTTTAGGTAACCTAAGGACTCTTTCAGCAAAACTGGTGGATGGTAAATCTCTCCCTTCATTTTATCCTCTAAGTATGGTTAATTGATAAAATTAAATTTATTAATAAACTTATAGTAGGAGCTAATTATGAATAGAAGAGATATTTTAAAACTCCTTTTTGGTTCACTATTTTCATTCGTCGTTCCTGTTTATTCGGAAGCAGAAATAGTTAAAGAGGATAAGTTTGTTACGTTCTGCAACCTTGCCATATCCCACGAATACGGAGCTATTTGTCAGTATATAAACCACAGTGGCATAATTCAAGATAAAAGTGTGAAAAAAATTCTTGAGATGAATATGATGGATGAGATTCTACACGCAAGAAGTTTAACTGAAATACTCGTTAAAGAGGGAGCTACTCCAACTGTAGCAATTTGGCCCCCACAGACGGGACTTCAATTTGAAAAATTGATAGAGGAAGACATTAATGGAGAAAATCAGGCCATAAAGCTTTATTCAACGATTTTAGATTTAAAGGAGTCCTCAAAGTGGAGGGATTCCATTTACTCGTTTTTAAAGAGAGAAGAGCTCCACCGTTCTCGCCTCGTGGGGATTTTGAATGCTAAAAAGACTAATAAGTAGTACTTATGGAAAATTGCTCATCACATCTGCTTTCCTATTTCTTGGTGCACTAATTCTTGTCTATTTTGGTATAAAAAACTACTTAAGTGAGGGGTTAGAAAAGAAGTTTAAAGAGAGATGTCAACTTGAAACGAAGCTTCTTGCTTCTTATTCATGGGAATTGATAAAAAACTATGAATATACTCAACTCTATAAAGTTTTAGAGGATACTGTTAGACAGGATAGAAATTTATCCTGTTTAGGAATTTATGAGTACGGATTTCCTTTAGTTTCAGTTGGAAACTGCAAGAATAAAGAGATTTGTAAAAATTCCCTTTTGAATGAGCCATGTTACTATAAGGTTACCTATGAATTTAACACAACTCCCGTTCTGGAGTTTTCAGCTTACTTTAGCACCCAAGAGATTATAAATTTAATTGCAGAAATAAGAAAGTTTGTGATTGTTCTCTTTTTAGCTGTATTTTCATCAATGTTATCAATATTGTTTTACGTTTACTTCAAAATAAACAAAAGAGTATCAGAAATCGTTACTGCGATTAAAGGATGGAATGAAGGAAAACTTAAAACTTTAAAGCAAAAAAGTTGGCTTGAATCAGGTAATGAATTTGCTGATATTATCAAGTCCGTTCTTGAAATGTATAGTAACTTGGAAAAAGGAAGGGAGATAGATAATAAGCTTCTCCTATTTTCTAAAGAACTTTTAAACTCCATTGTAGATTCGGATAATCTGGATGAATTCTTAGGTAGAACTTATGCCACGCTAAAAAAGTTCTTTAATATAGATGCTGTCTTAGAATATTTATCCGAAGAAAGAAAAGTTAAAATCGAAATAAGAGATTCTGCAGATGTTCCAGAAAATATTCTAAAAACCATTTTAAACATGGTTCATCAAGGAATTTCTGTATTAGAAAAGAAGAAGGAACTTGAAGACCTTCTGATGGGGGCAGTTAGAGCTCTTGCCAATGCAGTTGATGCAATGTCTCCGTGGACGAGAGGACACAGTGAAAGGGTTGCGGAAATTTCAGTTATTTTAGGAAGAAAACTGGGACTTGATAAAAAGGATTTGAGATTGTTGGAGATTGGAGCTCTACTCCACGACATTGGAAAGTTAGGAGTTCCTCAAAGCATAATAGATAAGCCAGGAAAGTTGACAGAGGAGGAATTTGAAATAGTAAAGAAACATCCTGAAATAGGATATAAAATACTTGAACCTATACAAGAGCTCTCAGATGTCTTACCAATTGTTCTCTATCACCATGAAAGGTGCAACGGCTCCGGATATCCTAAAGGATTAAAGTGTAATGAAATCCCCCTTTTAGCAAAGATTGTTGCAGTTGCCGATGTTGTTGAAGCAATGACTGCTGAAAGACCTTACAAAAAATCCCATTCTCTCGACTATGTGATAAACTACATTTTGGAAAACTCAGGTGAGGATAAACTGTTCGATGAAAGGGTTGTTAGAGCTCTCTGCGAGTCGAAAGAAGAGATAAGAAAAATACTAAGTGAACCTACTGAACAATAATGGTGCAGTTTTAAATCCCTACTGTTCAACTCCAGCTATTTCTAAGAAACTTTTCTTTAAGTTTCCCTTTTTGTTTTAAATCCTTTGTTTTAAGACCTCTATTTAAAACCCCACTTTTTGGCACGTTCTTTGCTAAATAAGTATCCAAAAATGGTTTAAAGGAGGTTGGAATGAAAAAGATAGAGGCAATCATCAAGCCGTTTAAGCTTGATGAGGTAAAGGAGGCCTTAACAGAAATTGGAATCTCTGGAATGACCGTTTCGGAAGTGAAGGGATTTGGAAGACAAAAGGGACACACAGAACTCTACAGGGGAGCTGAGTACGTTATTGACCTAATCCCGAAGATAAAGCTGGAAATTGTAGTATCGGAGAACTTGGTTGAAAAGGCTTTAGACGTGATTGTTAACTCGGCAAGGACCGGGAAAATCGGGGACGGGAAGATTTTCGTAATTCCCGTTGAAGATGCAGTGAGAATAAGGACGGGAGAAAGAGGGGATGAAGCTCTTTAAAAATACTTTCAGGGAGGTTTTGATGAGAAAGTTACTGGGAGCTCTGCCGTTAGCCCTAATGCCAGCAGCAGCGTTTGCAGGTAAAGCTCCAAAGCTGGACAGTGGAGATACTGCTTGGATGCTGGTTTCAACAGCCCTTGTAATGCTAATGACACCGGCAGGTCTTGCACTCTTTTACGGAGGAATGTCGAGGAGCAAGAACATACTAAACACCATAGGAATGAGTTTTCTTGCCTACTGTGTAGCAACTGTCGTTTGGGTTCTCTGGGGATACACGTTGGCCTTTGGACCAGACGTTGGAGGATTCATAGGAGGATTACAGAAAATATTCATGCACGGCATAGGAACAGACACTCTAAGCGGAAAGATTCCGGAGTTTGTCTTTGCAGCATTTCAGGGAACGTTCGCAGCAATAACTGTTGCCCTTGCAAGTGGTGCTGTAATTGAGAGAATGAAGTTTTCAACCTGGTTAATCTTTTCACTCATTTGGGTTACGGTGGTTTACGCTCCAATAGCCCACTGGGTTTGGGGTGGTGGATTCTTAGGAAATGATGGAGCCCTAGACTTTGCCGGTGGAACTGTTGTTCACATAAATGCAGGTATTGCAGGATTGGTTCTTGCTTTACTTCTTGGAAAGAGGAAAGGCTACGGGAAAACGGCATTTTTTCCATCTTCTGTCGTTCTGACCGTTTTAGGCGCAGCGCTACTTTGGTTCGGATGGTTCGGATTTAATGCAGGTTCCGAGCTTGCTGCAGACGGGGTTGCCGGTTCTGCATTCTTAGTAACAAACGTTGCCGCATCAATGGCAGCAATTTCGTGGATGGTTACAGAGTGGATTTTTGCAAGGAAACCCACCCTACTTGGTGCTGCATCCGGTGCAGTTGCAGGATTAGTTGCAATTACTCCTGCCGCAGGTTTTGTTGATGTCTTTGGAGCACTCGTAATAGGACTCGTTGCAGGAATTTTGGGATGGTTCGGAGTTTTTGTTTTAAAGAAGAAGTTGGGATACGACGACTCTCTTGATGCCTTTGGAGTTCACGGTTTAAACGGAATATGGGGAGCTATTGCAACTGGAATCTTTGCAGTTAAGGCTATAGGTGGAACTCCCGGTGTCCTCGAAGGGAATCTTCCTCAGCTCTGGATTCAGCTAAAAGCAGTTATCGTAACAATAGTCTACTCCAGTGTAATGACTGTAGTTGTCTACTTTGTTTCATCAATCCTTACAGGTGGTGCAAGAGTTCCTGAAGAATACGAAGTTGAAGGGCTTGACTCTGCAATCCACGGAGAAAAGGGCTTTAAGCTGTAAAAATTGGGAGGGGGAGACCCTCCTATTTAAAAACAGAAGAGGAAAAGGAGAAAAAACGATGAAGCGCGCACTTATAATTCTAACATTAGTACTTTCTACGGTACCGGCAGTTTCAAAGGCAGGAGAGATTAAGGTAAACCTGCCAGAAGTAAAGTTGAGCGGTGGAATTTCTACAACAGGCTTCAACGAGTCAAGGGCAGAGAGTTATGGGAGCTCCACAAACAACATAAAGTTGACAGATGCTGTTTTAGAGCTCTCAGGAGGAGATAAGTTTGGAGGTTTTGACATTGCCTTAGGTTCAATTTTAGAACCTACAGTTTTAGGCAGTGTAAACAACGACAACGTTGCCATTGTAGGAGACCACTATGGAATTCTATGGGGATACGTCTCTGCCCTACCCTTAAAGGGACTTGAGATTGATGCCGGTGTTTTAACGACAAACGTAGGTTACGAGCTTGCTGCAACCTATCTAAATCCAAACATTACGTACGGTTTAGTGTGGAACTCCCAGCCCTTTATCTACAAAGGTGCAAGAGCTACATACAATCTCACAGACAACATTCAGGTATACGCCGAGTACGATAGGGGAGACGAGTTAAACGGAAATAGTAAGGACCATGCCTTTGCAGTGGGAAGTATTGGAACGGTTAAGGATGTTAGCTATAAGTTAACCTATTTCGACTATGAAAACTATAAAAACCTCATAGACTTCACTTTAGGCTATAAGATTAAGAACGTTCAACTTGCACTAAATGGAGACTACCAGTGGCTTGACGAGGACAGTAGTAAGAAAGGTTATGGAGTTGTGCTCTATATTATTCCCGAATTCAGAAAAATCTCTATTCCCTTAAGAGCCGAGTATGTAAAGGACAAGGACAATTCGGGAATCTACGGGTTTAACAACAAAGGAACCTATTCCCTTACAATTACTCCAACCTACAAACTCTCCGACGACACAACGGTTAGAGCTGAATACTCCTACGTTAAGAGTAATGACGATAATGCCTTTAACGGCTCAGACCACAAAGGTATAGCTTCTGTTCAACTCTCTTTCACCTTTTAGGACACCTCCCTCTTCTTCTCTCCCCCCTTTCTTAGGAAGGGGGGACACATTTAAAGAATAAGGGGTTTTGCTAAAATCTCACTTATGGAACAGTTAACAAAAAAATATCCTTGGGTAAAAAGAAAAAAGGCCTACTGGGTCTGGCTTCATACTGTTGCTCGTCTTTTAGGTTTTTTATGCAGACTAAGAGTTATCGGTAGGGAGAACATTCCGGACAGAGGACCAGTTCTTCTAATGGCAAACCACAGAAGCTACCTTGACCCACCACTTGTTGCGTATGCAGTGATGAAGAGACCTGTTTTCTTTATGGCAAAATCGGAACTCTTTGAAATGCCTGTTCTCTCAACGTTGATAAAACACTGGGGAAATGCATTCCCCGTAAAGAGGGGAAGGGCAGATTTAACAGCCCTTAAAACAGCCTTAGAGGTTTTAGGAAAAGGGGAATTGGTTTGTATTTTTCCGGAAGGACAGAGAGCTCCAGCCGGCAGGTTTGTTAGACCAAAGTGGGGAGCAGGAATGGTTGCTTTAAAGTCGGGAGTTCCAGTTGTTCCATGTTTAATAGAGGGAAGTGAGGCTCTGATAGGTAAGGAAAAACTCATAGGAGGAGTACCGAGAGTTACTATTGCATTTGGTAAGCCCTTTCAATTAGATTTAGAGGATAGAAAGGACAATTATCAAAAGGCTGCCGATTTTATAATGGAGAAAATAAAGGAGCTAAAGGGTGAAGATAAAAGTAGCTAAGAGTGCAGGTTTCTGCTGGGGAGTTAAGAGAGCCGTAAATATGGCAGTTGACTCTGTCAAAAAGGCAGGAGGAAGAGCTCTCTGCTTAGGGGAACTCATTCACAACAAAAGGGAGATAGAGAGGTTAAAAAATTTGGGAATGGTCTTTATTGAGGATATGAACGATTTGAGAAAAGGGGACACAGTTGTAATCAGGTCTCACGGTGTTTCTCCAAAAGTTCTTGAGTTTCTAAAAAGAAAGGGAGTTGAAATCGTAGATGCAACCTGTCCCTTTGTTAAGGACGTTCACGAAAAGGCAATAAAGTTGGAAGAGGAGGGATATCCCGTTCTAATCTTGGGTAATGCCCGCCACCCTGAGGTTATAGGAATTGCTGGACATGTAAAGAATCCAATGATAATTGGTAGTTTAGAGGAGATAAAAAAACTTCCTCTTATGAAAAAGTTGGGTGTTGTATGCCAGACAACCTTAAATCTCTCCTTTTTTAAGGAGGCAGTTTCTATTCTGTCTTTAAAGGTGAAAGATTTGAAAGTTTACAATACAATCTGCAGTGCAACTTCCGTAAGACAGAAGGAAACGTTAAAGCTTGCTAAAGAAGTTGATGTTATGTTTGTTATCGGTGGGAAGAATAGTTCGAATACAACAAAACTCTACCAGATAGCGAAGGAGGTTAATCCAAGAACTTACCACATAGAATCTAAAGATGAAATTGAGCCCGATTGGCTTGAAAACTCTGAAACAGTTGGAATAACTGCAGGAGCCTCTACTCCGCAGTGGGTAATCGAGGAGGTAGTCAACCATCTTCTTCATCTTAAAAAAGGGGGAGTTTTAAGTGGAAGGGGAGTTTGCCAAACTACTTGAAGAGAGTTTTAAAAAGCTAAAGCAAGAAGTAATTACCGGAACCGTTGTTAAAGTAACGGATAGGGAGGCGTTTATTGATTTTGGTTGGAAATCGGAAGGTGTTGTTCCTTTGAAAGAATTAGGTTATAGACCCAAAATTGGCGAGAAAATTGATGTCTGTATTGTTGAACCTGAAACGGAAAATGGTTATGCCCTCCTGTCCGTTAACTGTGCAAGGTCAATTAAGGAGTGGGAAAGGCTTGCAGACGAAATTGAGAAAAAGGGATTTGTTAGGGGGATAATAAAGCAAAAAGTGAGAGGGGGATACAAGGTTAAACTCGATAACGGTTTGACCGTTTTTCTCCCCATGTCTCAGGTTGACATAATGCCAGTTACAAGGCCGGATGATTGGCTTGACAGGGAGATAGAGGCAAAGGTTCTATCGATTGATAGAAAGAGAAGGAGCATCGTTATATCAAGGAGGAAACTTCTTGAGGAAAGAAGAGCCGAAAAGAGAAAGGAAACGTTAAAGAGATTAAAAGAGGGAGACGTTGTAGAGGGAGTTGTTAAAAATATTGTGGACTTTGGAATTTTTGTAGATGTTGATGGTGTTGATGGTTTGGTTCACAAGAGTGATATTTCCTGGTCCGGTTTAAAAACACCCTTTGATGTAGCCAAGATAGGGGACAGAATAAAGGTAAAAATCAAGAAGATAGAGAGGGACAAGGAAAGACTCGTTCTATCGCTAAAGGATGTAAAACCTGACCCCTGGGAAAGGATTGATGAGATTTATGCTCCTGGAATGAAAGTTGAGGGTGAGGTTGTAAAGGAGGAAAAGAGAGGTTTCTGGGTCTACCTCCCTCAGGATGTTGCAGGATTTATTCCAAGCGAAAACGTTCCTAAAGGAGTAAAACTTAAGTATAAACATAAGTATAAATTTGTAGTTGACAGAATAGACAAAGAGAACAGGAGAGTTATTCTAAAATGGCCGGAGGAAGAACACCAGAGATAAAAAACAAAAAGGCTTTCTTTGACTATGAGATTCTCGAAAAGTACGAAGCAGGTATTGAGCTAAAGGGAACAGAGGTTAAATCCATAAGGGAGGGAAAAGTTAATTTAAGGGATTCCTTTGTCCGCATAGAGAATGGGGAAGCCTACCTTTTTAACGCTTATATAGCTCCATATACACATGGAAATCTCTTCAATCACGAACCTACGAGAAGGAGAAAGCTACTTCTACACAAGAGAGAGATAAAAAGGCTCTTGGGAAAAGTTCAAGAAAAGGGATTAACAATAGTTCCTCTTAGAATGTACTTCAATAAACGGGGAAAGGTAAAGGTAGAGATAGCTTTGGTTAGGGGTAAGAAGAAGTACGATAAGAGAGAGGCTATCAAGAGAAGAGAACTTGAGAGAGAGGCTCAAAAGGCTATGAAGTACTATAAGTAGGAGGGTGGATTTACAATTTTAAAGTTTTTCTGATTTTTGCTAATGTACCTGATTAATTTGTTTTGTTATTTTATTCTCCTTTTCAAGGGGAACTTTCTCTCTTTTTTATCTAAATCTAAAAATCAATGTTACTACCTGAAACTGATTGAAAAATCCTAACTAACAGAACTACAGAGAGATGTCTCTTATTTCAACTATTCTCCTTTTAAAACTGTTGTTGAAGTTCAGAAAGAAGGTGGACACCCTAAAATAAGATTTGAACTCCAACAAAAGGAGGTGTCCACCAATGAAACAATTAAAGAAATTCAAAGGAACATCCCTGCACATATCAAATACACCCTTCAAAAAAACAATCAAAAGAGGAACAAAAATAAAAACCAAACTCGACCTAACAAAAGACCCAAACGTGAGAAAAAGACTTAAATGGATTCAACACTACGAAAAACACCAAAATGCAAGACTAACCTGCAGATACTTCGGAATAAGTCCAACCACCTTCTACAAGTGGAAAAATAGATACAAAAAGTACGGTTTAGAAGGCCTCAAAGACAGAAACAAAAGACCCCACAGAGTAAGACAACCTCAGATAGAACCAGAACTTGAA
>NZ_FXTM01000016.1 GCF_900182585.1 Balnearium lithotrophicum
GACTGAGCCGAAAGTTGATGAAATGAACAGGAAGTTATTTAGGTATCTGAACTTTTACAACTTCGTTAGGCCTCATCAAGGTCTTGGTTATAAGACTCCAGTAGAGAAGTTTGAGGAATATATTAAAAAACACCAGGGTGTCCACCATGTATTGAACGAGAACATATTGTTGAAACCAGTTATGAAGATAATATATTTAAAATACCTCTCTTAGGTCTTCCGGCTCATTGCTTTAATGTTTGCGAATACTTCAATAAAAAAATCTACACTCCTTGGGATATGTTTAAGGCCTTTATTGACTGTATTCAGCCTGATGATTATCAAAATTTAATAAGCTATATCAGAGGTATCGATTTTCCAGAGTTGAGAAGTAGAAGGATAGATGGAGAAACTCCTCCTCAAAACGGAAGTGACGAAAACGTTTGGAAGTTAGGAGATATTGTTTATTCTACTCCTTGGATAGAAAAGTACGATAACTACACTGTAGCTTTTGTTGGTGCAAACGATGGTATGCTTCACGCATTCAGAGTAGGTTACTTAAAAAGGAGGCCAGCTCCCCTTTCCCCTGTTTCAGTTCAAAACGATAGAACTGATAATGAAACCGATTTGTTGGGAGAGGAGCTCTGGGCGTTTATTCCACAGAATGTACTACCCTATTTAGCTCTCTTAGCAAACAAGAACTATAAACACATCTATACCGTAGATTTAAAACCCTTTGTCGTTCACATAAAACATGATGGAAAAGAAAGGAAAATTCTCGTTGGAGGAATGAGATTAGGGGGGGCTGTCGGAGCTTCTGACGAAAGCGCAGTTCACCCTCCTTTCTATGCTTGCCCTGCGAACTTGTGGAAAGAAATGAAGAATTGGTGTGAGGAGTGTACAGGCTTAATAACGTTGCCCTTTGTTGGTTCCAACTTTATCTGTAACCTGATTCCTCAGCCGAAACAAGACTATTCACAATGTTACGGCTTATCCTCATATTTTGCCCTTGACGTTACAGACCCAGAAAATCCCAAATTCCTATGGGAATTCACACATCCTGATTTAGGATTTAGCTATTCAGGAGGAACCGTAGTAAAGAAAAAAGACAAATACTACATAATGTTTGGTTCGGGACCAACTAACTACAAGGGGGATTCAAATCAAAGTCTAAGGTATTTTGTTTTGGATTTACTAACAGGTGATTTAAAAACAACAATAGATAAGTTTACAAGTAGCGCCCGGGGTAATGGAAGAGGAAATGAAATAAGAAACGCTTTCAGTGGCAGAATGAACGAGGAAGCAATAGATGTTGATGGAGACGGAAAATCAGATTACGTAGTAGTTGGATATGCTAGAAAAGATGGAAACATGCAAAACTGGAAAGGTGGTTTATTATTGTTTGATGTTAGAGACGATAACCCTAAAAACTGGTATGGAGTAAAATATTTTACAGATGCACAATCCCCTGTAACTGCAGCTGTAAAATTCGGAAAATGTTTTAATAAGATTTATCTCTTCTTTGGTACAGGTAGGTGGTTCTATAAGACAGATAATTCTTTACCAGGACAAAAAAACAGAATTTATGGAGTACCCTTAGACTGTGATGGTAATGAGTGTCGTCCAAATGTAAACGTTGCTCATTCCTCTCATGATGTCTGTGTAGATATAGGAAACCATGTAGAGAGAAGTTGGTATTTAGAGTTAAACAACAACGACCCTGGTTATTTAAAAGAGAGGGTTATATCGGATCCAACTGTTACAGACGAAAATGTTGTTTTCTTTACAACCATAGAACCTACGGATGACCCTTGTGGATTCGGAGGACGTTCAAGAGTATGGGCTTTAAACTGTGCAACTGGAGGGACAATCTATTCAGCATGTCCTGGCGGAAAGTATGCTGTCTCTCCTCCTGAAGGAAAGTTATATTTTCAACTCTCTGGAGCCAACATAATAGTTATCAACCCAAAAACAGAGTTTGGAACTAATGAGAAAAATGCTTCTCCTTACAGTAAGTGGTATCAGGGAATTGCTCCGGAAACGGGAACTCCCTTTGTAGGATACAGTAAAGGATTGGTAGGAAAGCTCCTTTTCTGGATTGAAAGATGAAAAGAGGTTTTACTCTAATCGAGCTTGTTATAACAATTGTAATCTTATCTGTTCTTCTATCCTTTGCAATTCCAAAGTTCCAAAAATGGAAAAGGAAGGAAGAAGTAAAACGGGACATCAATTACTTGTACAGTGTACTGCAAAAAACGAGAAACAAAGCTTTTCTTACAAAGGAGGACTATACAGTAATAGTTAATGGAACTAACGTAACAATCAAAAACTCTCAAACCTTGAGCATTAAACTTGATACACCCTTTTACTCAAAAAGAGGTAAGCCCGTTGTATTAAAAGTTACTTCCCGAGGGACTTTTTCAAAAAAAACATCTATTAAATGTTTTAACTGTAACAATCTGAATTTGCCTTACAACTGCATTGTTGTTAATTACTACAACTTAAGGATGACAAGATGCGATTAAATTATGGATATACTTTAATTGAAGTCCTTATCGCTCTTGCAATATTTGGTATTGTTTTTTTAGGGTTGTTTGCAACTGTATCGGTTGTTTTATCAAACAACATTAAAAACCTTGAAAGAAACGAAGCTATAAGTATTCTAGAAGAAAGCTTAGAATCAGTTAGAAATATCGACTTTTCAAAAGTTACAGATTCCTATTTGAACAACGGAACCTCTAACTGTACAGATTCTCTCAGTAAATGTCAGATTTTAAGGCAGATTCGCAATTTTCAAAAGTGCTATGGAAGATTCTATTCTGTAAGTAATATTAGCTCTGATTTAAAAAAAGTTAAAGTAACTGTTTGTTGGAAGGAGAGAGGAAAACTGCAAGAAATTTCAGATGAAACAATTTTAGGGAAGGAAGAGTGAGAAGAGGACTTTCTTTAGTTGAGCTCTTAGTTTCCCTGGTGATAGCACTTTTACTGTTATCGGCAATTTATCTCGGATACGTTTCCCTCTTTAAAACAAGCTCCCAAGAGACAATCTCTGCAACCTCGCAGATAGAAAAACTGTTAGGGTTAGAAATCCTACGGTTAGATGTTGAACATGCTGGTTACGGAATTGCTTATGAGTTATCAAACGGCTCAGAGGGTGATTTTCCCATTGAATGGAATGGAACAACTTTAACTATCCGAAGCATTTATAACGTATCAAACGAGGAAACAAATAGTTGGGGAATTTATGACTGTTCCAATAGGAATTTCATTGTAAAAGAAGGAAACTTTAAAAATAGTACTACCGTTGTAGCCCTTGAACCTATTTCGGATTATACAGTTTTTTTTAACAGTGGAAGGCTTTCCAGTATCTGTAATGGAACGGAAAAGAAATACTTAGTTTTCTCTTACGATTCCTCAAGTAGTGGGAGCTGTAAACAGCCAGTCTGCAATGAAATTAAGTACTACTTGTACAGTTCCTCATCGGTTCCCAATTACTGTATTACAAATACCGTATTGGGAAGGAAAGTTAACGCTGGTAATCCAAATCCCCTTATCTATTGTGTAGCCGATTTCAAAGTGAGGTTTGATTGGGATACGAACGGAAACGGTATTATCGATTCAGGAGAAGAGAATCAGGATATAAACATTCCTCCATCAAGTTCAACAAAAGTTTACAGTGTAAGGAAACAATTAAAATTAGTAAGAATTTACTTGCTAGTTCAAGAAGGGAAATACGACCCAAGGTACAATTTTTCAGCAAATACAACCATTGATGGAGTAATACTAAATCCTCCTTCCAATCCAAAAGCCAGGCACTGTAGGTGGAAAATTATTAAGATGGTTGTAAAACCTATGAATCTTTAGAGGAAAAAAATGAGAAAAGGAATAGCTCTTTTAACAGTTCTTTTCTTAACTCTTATTGCTCTCATTTTCTCAGCAGTTGCAATCTATATTTCAATAACTTCAACCACCATTTCAGGAGGAGAGAAAAGGTACAAATCGGCGTTAGAGTATGCAAAAGGGATAAGCTACTACTTGACCGATGAGATTCTATCAGGAAATATAAATAGTTTAGTTCCGAACTATACTAACTGTATTAACAATCAATGCAATCTATCGGTGAGTTTACCGAAAACCATTTTCAGTAATTCAAACTATGAGGTAAATACCACGCTTTTAGGTATAGCCGAAATAGAAGATGGAGAAATTTATACGTTTAGAATAGAAGTTAAAAATAGAAAAGTCCCTTCTGAGAGAGTTATAGTAGAATTTGGATATAAGGTTTACTAACTTAACTGTTACTTTATCAGTTCTCCAATTTTGAAGATTGGTAGGTACATTGCAATTACAATTACCCCAATTATTGAACCAATAAAGACCATCAACAGGGGCTCGATAAGAGAAGTTAACGCATCAACAGTTCTATCTACTTCCTCTTCGTAGAAGTCAGCAGCCTTTGAAAGCATTGTATCTAAATTACCTGCCTGTTCTCCCACTGCTGCCATATTTACAATCATTGGTGGAAAAATGGAAACTCTTGACATTGCTAAAGCCAAACTTACCCCTTTTTCAACCTGTTCCTTTACATTTAGAAGAGCTCTCATTATCACTTCATTATTTGCCGTTTCTGCGGAAATCTGAAGAGCGTCAAGAATATTAATACCACTCGAAATCATGGAAGATAAAGTTCTTGAAAAATTGGCTATACTGGATTTCAAAATGAGCTCTCCAAATATAGGCAATTTTAAAAGTAAAAGGTCTGTTAAGTACCTGAACTGCTTAGAAAACCTCCTGAGTTGAAAAAATCCTATGAAGAGAACAACTACACCAAGTAAAAACCAGCCTATGTAGTCCCTTAACCAGTTACTAACGTTTATTACCGTTTGGGTCAGGGAAGGAAGCTCTCCTCCTAAATCTGCATACAGCTGTTGAAAGGTTGGAATAACGAAGACAAGGATTCCAATTACAATAACTGTAGCAACAACTAAAACGAATGTCGGATAAAACATAGCACTTTTTACTTTTCCTCTTAACTGCTCTATTTTTTCCAAGTGTTCTGCAAGGCGTTTTAACGTTTCCTCTAACGTTCCTGCTTCCTCTGCAGCCTTTATCATTGATATGTAGAGGTCTCCAAAAATGTTTCTGTATTTTGAGAGAGCAATATGAAATCTCCCTCCCTCCTCAATGTAAGTAGCAATGTCATCTATTATTTGCTTAAGCCTCCTGTTTGATATTTGGTCTTTTATTATTCTTAATGACTGAACCAGAGGAATTCCAGCATTAATAAGGGCATGTAATTGTCTTGTAAATAAAACAATATCCTTTAGAGAAACTCTATCTAAAAGGGAGAAAGTTATCTCTGTACTAAAAAGAGGCTTATCCTCCTTTAATTTTTCAATGACCACCAATCCCCGTTTTAATAGTAACTCCTTTGCACTTTCAACATCATCTGCTTCAACAATTCCCCTTCTGATTCTGTTAAAGACGTCCCTGCCAACGTACCTGTAACTTGGCATTAATGTCTCCTTGAGTATGCCCTTATCAGTGTTTCAAGCTCTTTCGGGTCAGGAGATACCCTCTTTGCCTCTTCCAAATCTACGAGACCATCCAAGTAGAGTTGAGCCAAGTGTTGATTAAGGGTTATCATTCCCGTTGATGCTTGTCCCGTTTGCATTAGAGAGTAAATCTGATGGAGTTTGTTTTCCCTTATTAAGTTTCTAATAGCTGGAGTAGGAATAAAAACTTCGACTGCAGCTACCCTTCCAGTTCCGTCCCTTCTCTTGAGCAATTTTTGGGCAACCGTACCAACTAAAACAAATGAAAGTTGGGTTCTTATTTGGGATTGTTTATCCGCAGGAAAAACGTCAACAATACGATTTATTGTTTCTACTGCTGAGTTTGTATGGAGTGTTGAAAATACAAGGTGTCCTGTTTCTGCAGCCGTTAAAGCTGCCTCTATGGTTTCAGGGTCCCTCATTTCTCCAACCAGTATCACATCTGGGTCTTCACGGAGTGCTGATTTTAGAGCTCTGGCAAAACTCTTAGTGTCACTTCCCAACTCCCTCTGGGTAACTATCGATTTGTTGTGTTCGTAAACAAACTCGATTGGGTCTTCAATCGTTATTATGTGATAGCTGTATGTTTTATTGACTATATTGATTAGTGATGCAAGGGTAGTGGATTTACCAGAACCTGTAGGACCTGTAACTAAGACCAATCCCTTTGTTTTGTGGGCAAAGGTCTTTATTATCTCTGGAAGCCCCAACTTTTCAAATTCAGGAATACTGTAAGGAATTAATCTAAAGGCTCCTGCCAAGGATTGTCTCTGAAAGTAGGCATTTCCTCTGAATCTTGCAATCCCCCTTATTCCAAAGGAAAAATCTAACTCCCATTCTTCCTCAAGCTTCTTCTTTTGGGCATCTGTAAGAACACTGTAAATCAGCCTCTTTGTGTCGGCTGCTGAGAGGGTTCCGTACTCAACAAGGGGTATTAAGTCTCCTAAAACTCTAATTCTTGGAGGACTGCCAGGAACTATATGCAGGTCGGAGGCTTTCTTGTCAACAACTTCCTTTAAAAGTTGAATCATATCAACATTCAAAGTTCACCTCCAGAGGATTATAGCAAAAAGAGAATAAAGAGTATTCCTACAACAATTCTGTAAACTCCAAAAGGGATAAATGTGTGGTGCTTCACGTAGTTTAAAAGCCATTTAACAGAGATGTATGCAAAGACAAAGGCAACAAAAAATCCCACTGCCAAAGCTAACCAGTTATCTGCACTTAGTGAATCGAAATTCTTAACCAACTCAAAGCCCGTAGCTGCAAACATTGTTGGAATAGCAAGGAGAAAGGAGAACTCAGTTGCTGCAAATCTCTTAAGTCCAAGAACCATTCCTCCTATAATTGTAGCTCCAGACCGGGAAGTTCCTGGAACCATCGCTAAGGACTGGAAAAGACCTATACCTACTGCCTGAAGGTACGAAACCTCTTCAGGCTTCTCTACGTGGTGTTCCTTCTCACTGTGAAGGAGCTCCACAACTATAAAGACAATTCCCCAGACAATGAGAGCCCCACAAACAACGGTAGGACTAAAGAGCTTTTCAACGTAGTGGTGGAGTAAGAGACCCAATATTCCAGTTGGAATAAAGGCAGCAATGAGTTTTTTCCAGAGCTCCAGGCTTCTTACCAACTTCTCCCTGTAAATTGAGACTACAGAGAGAATTGCTCCTAACTGAATTGCAATCTCGAAGGTTTTTTCAAATGCATCCTGCTTTAAACCTAAGAGGTGAGAGGTTAGAATTAGGTGCCCTGTTGATGATATCGGGAGAAACTCTGTTATTCCTTCAACTATTCCCAAAATTACTGAGTCCAATATACTCAACTATACACCTCCCTTAAAGTGGTCGTACCCCTTCTTTTCTAAAAACTTATCATCCAAAAAAACACCTTCCCCTTCAGAAACAGTACCTACAGTCTTAAAACCTAAGTTTTCTAACTTCTCCTTTTTTTCCTCGGGAAAGGTAATTATAAGCTCGTAGTCCTCACCACCGTAGAGGGCGTACTGAAGGGCTCCATCCCCAGCAAATTTCTCCAAATTTTCAGAAACCGGAATCTCAGATGAGTTTAAATCAATTCTTACTTTAGAGGATTCTGCTATCGTATAGAGGTTAAAAACAAAACCGTCACTAACGTCCGTTGAGCATAAAACTCCAATTTCTAAGGCTTTAACTCCTTCCTTTAACCTTGCTTCTGGATTTAGAAATCTCTCTACTAGATAAGTATCCTCTACTTTCCCCCTTAAAAGCTGTTCCAATCCTGCCCTAGAATCCCCTAACGTTCCAGTAACTCCCACCAAATCCCCAGGTTTTGCCTTCGACCTCAACATTACGCGATTTTTATTCGAAGTTCCAAGGAGTGATAGGTCCAAAAAAAAGTTGGGACTTTTAACTGTATCTCCTCCAATTAAAGAGAAATCGTACTCCTCTAAGGCGGAATTCACCCCTTCATAGAGCTCCTTTAACTCCTCAACCTCCATCCAATCGGGAATTCCTAAAGTTATAAGGGAGTAGAGGGGAGCTCCACCCATCGATGCAACATCGCTGACAGAAATCGATACCAACTTTCTTCCCAAGTAGTAGAAAAAGTCTGGAGTCAAGCTTTTCCAGTTCCTTAGAAAGTGAACTCCCTCAACGAGAGCATCACAGGTGAGAAGCCCTAACGTACCGTTTAGTTCAAAAACTGCCGTATCGTCCCCTATACCTACCTTTATGCCATTTCTTTTATTTTTCAAGGTTTTCGAAAGAAGGCTTATAAGTTCAAACTCACCTAACTTCATAAATCCTCACGGGCTCTAAGTAGCACTCATTCCCCTTTTTCTTCACCTCTGCAAGGAGTCTCACCACTTTCCCCCTGTCGTTAATTGGAGAGAGGAAAGGAGTAGAGTAGATACAGCCCGTAGAATCCTCTAAACAGACGTCTGAGCGGGTAACGGGAAGAGCTCCACAGTCAGAAGGACAGTCCCATCCCCTATAGGTAGCTTCTAAAACCACCTCTTTTCCCACGAATTCTTCACAGTTTTTCTTTATACTTCCAATCGTTTCTAGTCTTAACCTCGTTTCACCGTTTATCTGAACAGAACTGCATGAGAAAAGAAACGGTAGTATAAATAAAAGGAGTTTCTTCATTTTACTCTCCTGAGTAGTAGATAAAACTTTCTAAAAATTCATCCCAGTTTGTTTTTGCAAATGGATTGTAGTAACCATCAACTACCTCATTTCCAAATTGGCAAACTGATGGTGTATCAACCTTATAACAGCTAAAACCGGAATCGTCAGCTTCCTGAGAACTTGAAGGGAAGTAGATGGACAAACCGTGGAGCTCCTTACCATCACCTCCAGGAATTACCACTTTATAGGCCCCGTTTATTAAACTCACCAAATTCGAAGCTTCAGGATACTTGTTTTGAAGGGAATTTGCAAACGTATAAAGGTCCACGTAATAGTAAGGAGAATTAGAGTCAACCTCAGTTGAACTGTCCCTTGCCGATTTAAAATCTGGAAAGTTATAGGAATTTAAATTATTAGCTAAATTCTCTAAGTTGGAGAGAATTTCATTAATTCTATTCTTTTCAAACAGTGTCATCGTCAGCGTATACCCCAAACTCCCTGAATTTCCGTAGGTCTGTTTATAGGCATCAACTATTTCCTTTCCAAATGTATAACCATCAGAACTTGGATTCTGAACTAAGTAGGAGAGAACCTTTGTATAGTCCCAACCGTTTTCCGGTTCGTATCCTTCAGAGGCAACCACATTTTCAGTAAAGTCCTTTAAATCGTAAAGAACTTCAACCATTCCCATTAAACACTCGTCAAACCCTACAAGGTCAAAGGTAATCCCGTCATTTTTTAGCTGGTTTAGAACGTTATAGACTCTAAACATAAAAAGGTAATCAGAAGGTTTTGAATCCATCCCTGCAAACCTTGAGGAGCGCCATCCATCTCCGTGGTCCCAGAATATTAGAGCTCTATGGCTTGACGGATACATATTTACGTAAGTGGAAATAAAGTTTTTTAGACTCTCTTCCTTTGATAGGTCAAGCTCTGTATCGGGAGGGAAAGAGAAGGACTCAAGTTTTCCTGATGTATCGTTGCTTATCGATATTTCGTCAGGAGAGTCTGAAAAGTCTGTAATAGCAACCAGTTTCACCTGAGGAGTGTAGTTGACCGATGCCATTTCCTGTAGGTCTTCCTTTGCATTGTTTGATAGGCTGTTGTCCCCCATCATGTAAACAAGAACCAACCACTGTCTGTAGTTTACCGTTTCACAGGTTCCACTCCCCCGACAGAGCTCCACGTCCGTTCCGTTGAATTCAACGTAGTAATCATTGTTAACTGAAATTTTGAAAGGTTTTCCGCTCTTTACCGCATCCTCTAAGGAGTCATTCCCTAAGTCGTCTGAGGATACAGAGAGATTTGTCAAGTCTATCAACTCCTTAGTCCCGGATGTATCGTTGGCTATTCCGTGAATTATCTTCGCAAGTTTATCTCCGACCTGAGAGTCTCCTGCTAACTTAAAAGGATTTATAACCTCTCCATTTTCCTTGAGGGTGTAGTCCCCGAGTTTTAAACTACCTATGTAAAATGTTAAGTGTGGTGTTTGTGAAGGGGAGAGAAGGGAAAACTTTCCCAAGCTATCGGTATACGAACACCTTCCAGAATCGGTACAGACCTTTAATCCCTTAACGTAACTTGAAACGAACTGGCCATTTACTTTCTGTAAATTACCCGAACCTCCTCCTCCCCCTCCACAACTGTAAGACACAATTAAAACTGAAATGAGAAAAAGAAGCCTTAGCATCCATCCTCCTAAAGTTCACAGCTACAGGCCTTGTACTTTACAAGGTCTTCAGGCTTAATTCCCTTTAAACCAAATTCTATAGCACCTTCCTTTGACCCCTGACGAAACACGGTTATTCCCTTGAGCTTAAGTTTGTGTCCAAGAATAAATACTTTCTTAACATCCTCAACCGTTGCCTCTTTTCTTAAATTAACAGTCTTTGAAACGGAGTTATCAACGTGTCTTTGAAATACAGCTTGCATTCTAACGTGCCATTCGGGGGAAATGTCCAAAGCAGTTACAAAAATCCTTCTAACCTCTTCGGGAATGTCACTAATATTCTGAATGCTTCCACTCTCTAAAACTTTTGAAACCTGCTCATCCGTCAGAATGTCTCCCGCGTACTTTAGGAAGAACGGGTCTATTTGAACGGCCGGTTTTCCATCGAGGATTTTCTTTATGTAGGCAATCGCAAACAGAGGTTCTATACTTGGAGTTGTTCCTGCAATCATGCTTATCGTTCCCGTCGGTGCTATACTTGTCCTTGTAGCATTTCTCACCTCTTTTCCCCTGTAGATGCTCCTTCCAATGTTTGGAAAGCTTCCCTTTTCCCCTGCAAGTTCTACCGATGTCTCAAATGCTTTTCTATTTATAAATCCCATAACCTCATCGGCAAGCTTTAGAGCTCTCTCCGAGTTGTAGGGAATGCCCAACTTTATGAGGAGCTCTGCCCAGCCCATAACTCCAAGTCCTATTTTTCTGTTTCCCTTTGCCATTTTCTCAATTCTCTCATCTGGATACTTGTTAACGTCTATAACGCAGTCTAAGAACCTAACTGCAATTCTTACAGTCTCCTCCAATTTTTCCCAATCAATGTTTCCATTCTTTTCAAAGTGGGAAAGGTTTATCGAACCTAAATTGCACTCCTCGTAGGGTAAAAGGGGAACTTCTCCACAGGGGTTTGTTGCCTCTATCCTCCCTAATTGAGGCGTAGGGTTGTGCCTGTTTATCTCGTCAATATAGAGAATTCCGGGATCTCCACAGTCCCATGCCGACTCTGCAATCAGGTTAAAGAGCTCCCCTGCTTTTATCCTTCCCCAAACTTCACCAGTTCTTGGATTTACAAGCTCAACGTACTCATCCTTTTCTATTTTTTCAAAGAATGAGTCTTCACAGGCTACAGATATGTTAAAGTTCTGAAAACTTTCCCTGTCTCTCTTTGAGAGAACAAACTCCTCAACATCCGGGTGGTTGTAGGAGAGGACTCCCATATTTGCTCCCCTCCTCTTACCACCCTGCTTTATAGAATCGGTAGTACAGTCAAAAACCTTCATGAAGGAAACGGGACCTGAGGCCCTTCCATTCGTAGTCCTAACAATGTCACCCTTTGGCCTTAGGTGGGAAAATGAAAATCCGGTTCCTCCACCGGTTTTCTGAATCTTTGCCATGAGAGAAAGTGTGTCGAAGATATCCTCAATTGAGTCCTCTACCGGCAGGACAAAACAGGCTGCAAGCTGTCCCAACTCTGTTCCGGCATTCATAAGGGTTGGGGAGTTTGGTAGAAAATCCAAATTTAACATAAGTTTTAAGAACTTTTCCTCCCACTCCCTTGCCTTTGAGGCAGGGCCGTAGAGGAGCTCTGCCTGAGAAACGCTCCTCGCTACCCTCTCAAAAAGCTCCTCGGGAGTCTCTCCAGGCCTTAAGTACCTCGCCTTAAGAATTTCTAAAGCTGTTTCCGTTAGTTTCAGCATCAAATCTCCGAGATAACCTTTTCAATGTCCTTAGGTTTCTCAACATTCATTACCTTTATGCTTCTGTCAATCTTCCTTATTAAACCCCTCAAAACGTTCTTCGGGCCGATTTCGTAAACTCTATCTACTCCAATTTCCCTCATTTTTAAGACATCCTCAACCCACCTAACAGGAGAAAATACCTGCTTGTAAAATGAATCCTTTATTTCGTCGGGCTCCCTTATAAGTTTCACATCGGCGTTGTTAAGAATAGGGTATTTTGCCCTTTTAAATTCAATATTTTCCATAAGCTCCTTCAACCTTTCGGCAGCAGGTTTCATCAATTTTGAATGAAAGGGAGCAGAAACTGAAAGCCTTACCAATCTCTTGGCCCCTGCTTCCTTAAGTTTTTCCTCCGCCTCCTCTAAGGCTTTGATTTCTCCAGATATTACAGTCTGCTCAGGAGTATTAAAGTTTGCAACTTGAACGAAACCACTCTCTACCGATTTTAAAACTTCCTCAACCTTATCAGAGGGAAGTCCTATAACTGCAGTCATTCCACCTACTCCAGCAGGAACAGCCTCCTGCATGAACTCTCCCCTCTTTCTAACGATGAGAGCCCCATCTGAAACGGAAAATACCTCAGAAGCTCCCGCCGCAGAGAACTCACCTAACGAGTGACCGGCAACAAGAATTGGTTCAACGTTAAATCCTGAGGCCCTTAAAACTCTAAGAACGGCCATACTCACTGTAAATATTGCAGGCTGAGCGTTGTAGGTAAGGGTCAACTCACCTTCAGAGGACTCAAAGCAGAGTTTAGCTATGTCAACCTTAGCACCCTCAGAGGCCTCCTCAAAGACCTCCTTTGCCTCTAAAAAGGTTTCGTAGAGCTCCTTACCCATTCCAATGTACTGCGAACCCTGACCGGGGAAGACAAAAGCAACGGCCATTACTCCTCCTAAACGCGTAAAGTCTAAGGTAAATTATAAAAGAAGGTTAAGTTGCAATGACCTTTTCCGGTTTAAGGAGCTCCCCGTTGGAGACTCCTACTCCTACAAACTTCCCTTCATCTGACAGAACGGAGTAGTATCCTTTGGGAAGTTTTCTCTTTAAAAAGACACCGTTCCTAAAGAGAGTCTCCTCTTCCTTTGAGAGTTTAACTGTAGGAAAGCCTAAAATCTCCTCTGGAGGTCTTAAGAATCTCTCAACTCCCTCCTCAATTACTCTCTCTAACGGAACCGCCTCGTTTTCACATATATTTCCAACGCATGTACGGCGAAGCTCGGAAACAACAGCATCACAGGAGAGCTCTATTCCAATATCGTGAACGAGGGAACGAATGTACGTTCCCGATGAACACCTGACAAGAAGTTCAAATTCAGGATATGAAAAAGAGAGAAGGTCTATCTCGTAAATTTTTACCCTCCTTCTCGGAAGTTCTACCCTTTCCCCTTTTCTTGCCAGTTCATAGGCCCTTTTTCCCCTTATCCTTACAGCTGAGAATGGAGGAGGTTTCTGCTCTATCTCACCTCTAAACATTGAAAGAACTTTCAAAAATTCCTCTTCACCTGCTTCCTTACATTCAACTTCTTTAATCTCACCATCAACATCGTACGTTGGAGATGAGAGACCTAAAATTCCCTTTACCTTGTAGGACTTATCTCTCTTTAACAGAAATTCTGAGAGCCTTGTAGCCTTCCCCACTGAGATTATCAAAATCCCTGTTGCTAAAGGGTCAAGAGTTCCTGTATGTCCTACTTTAACGGATTTTGGAAGCAAATTCCTCACCCTTTTAACAACGTCATGTGAGGTCAACCCCTTAGGCTTATCAACAATCAAAAATCCTACCATCCCCTACCTTTCGGAGTTAATAATTACTGGAGTTATAAAAATCAGCATTTCACTCTTGGAAACGACCGTTTGGGAGTTCTTAAATAGCCAGCCTAAAAGGGGTACTCTTGAAAGTCCAGGAACACCGGAGGATGACTTTTGCTTCTCTTTCTCGTAGATTCCTCCAATTACGACAGTATCTCCATTTCCCAGTAAAACTTTAGATTTAACGTTCCTCGTATTTATTGCAGGTTCACCACCTCCTGTTACGGCTACGTATTCGTAGTTTGGAGAGTCCTTTCTAACTTCCAAATCCAAAAGAACCTTATCACTGCCTATTACATGAGGCTTTACTTTTAGAATAAGAGAAGCTTTTTTAAAGTTTATATTGTACGAAGTAGCTCCCCCTGCTCCAACTGTAGATTCTCTGTAAGGTATCTCAACACCCTGCTCTATGGTAGCTTCTTCATTGTCAAGAGCTAAAACCTTAGGTGTAGATATTGTTTGAGCATTTCCATCAATTTCCAAAGCTTTCAAGGCAAGTTCTACCCTCAAGTTTTGTGACTTGTTCAAAATGCCCAACGCTAAAGTAGAATCGGAAACTGGAATTTTTGAATAGTCACCAATAGAGTCAGGACTAATTATAGGTGAATAGGTATTTGTATTAAACCCATAACTCCCTGTAATATAAGGAGAAGGTCTTTTACCCATAAAGTTAAAACCACTTATGTACCAGGAAAAACCTAAATCTTTTTCCGCCTTGGAACTTATCTGGATTATTTTGGCCTTTACAAGAACTTGTTTTCTCGGTTTATCTATATTTTTTATAAAACTTTCAATTTCTTTAAATTCAGACTCCGTTACCTGAAGTAGTAGGGAATTTGTCTGTGAATTAACAGAAATAGAACCTCTCTTTATCAATTTTTTAATGTTTTTCTCTACATTCTTAGCATCTACATATTTGAGCTTAATCATGTAGTTTTTAAGGGGTTCTACTTTTTCCTGTTTTACAATTTTTGACTTAGGCAAAATTCTGTAGTATTCGGGGGTTTCTATGTAGGTTAGCATTAAAGGCTCCAAAACAGCCTTCAATGCATCCTTCCAGTAAACCGGATTCTTAAAATCAACACTCACCCTTCCTGAAACCTCTGGGTCAAAAACAACATTTATTTTTGCTATATCAGCTATAGCTCTCACAACGGCTCTGACATCTGCATTTGTAAAGTGAAGGGAAACCTTTGGCCCTTCACCTCTTATACTTGTTAAATTAGAACTCTTCTGTGGCTTTAACCTAAACTTTATAGAAATCCTTCCTCCTTCAGGAGAAACTTCTACTGCAGCAACAGAAGGTTTTAAATAAACAGTGATTGAACTGCTACCCCCTTTTAGAACTGTTTTTAAAGAAGAAACTGAAAGAGAATTAACAACTTTCTTCGTTGGTTTAAGTTTTAAATTCGGTAGGTCTATTATTAATTTGTTTCCTTCCTTTTTAAAGTTAGTTCCTTTTAAATTAGGAACACTTATTATCATTAACTCACCGTTAACCAACCTTGTTATTTCAATCTTTGGAGTGATGAAACTTTCTACAATTTTAAGTATAAATTTGCCCTTTCTTCTTAGAAATTTAAGTTTTCCTTTTTTGTTCAGTACAACAGTAAGCTTAGAAGAGCCGTCTGTAGGAATTATTCTGACACTTTTTATGAAGTTTCCTCTTCTACCTATTCTATAAGGTTTTAATAGGGAACAGTTTTCCAAGTCAACTTCTATGGTCTTTCCTTCCCTGCTAAGAGGCACAACTCTACAGTTACCCGATTTAGAAATATCTATTTCTAAAAATTCTCTTTGAGCTCCACCAAAAGGTTCAGAAGAGTATAAAAAATCGATATTTTTTATAACGCCTCCATAAACAGCAGAGGAAAAAAATAGAAGGACTAAAATTAGCAAACCCCGTAACATTACTCTCCTCCTAAATTCACTTTTAAAATCCTGTAGCTCTTAATAAGATGTCTTCCTTGACGTTTGTAGACTGCTATTATGACCTTTTCAGGAGTAATTTTTACTATTTTTTCATTCTTACTTATAGGTTCTCCTTCCTTTAAGATGAATACCTCTCCTGTGGAAGGGTCTTCAAGAACAAGCTTATGCGAATTTCCAGAGGAAATTACCCCTTGTATACTCAGCTCATCCAACGGTTTAAGAATAACTGATGAAAAAATAGAAGCCTCCTCTGTTTGAACAACTTCCTTTTTTAACGTCTTAAGCCGTTCTTCCTTTAACTTTATAGGATTTACGAACGGGTCAACGGCAAAAACCTGATTTGTAAATATTCCAGTTAGAAGAAATAGGTATAACAATTTCATCGTTACTCCTTTAGAGTAAAGGCTTCTATATTCAATCTAATAGAAACCGTTGCTCCCTCTAACTCACTGCTTTCCCTGTTACTTTTGATGGAGTTTATCTCCATAGAGCCAAAGTTAATAATTCTGTTGGCCTGTGAAAGTTTTTCACACCAGGAAATAAAAGAAGGATAAGTTCCTACTAATTCCACTTCATAGGGATATTTTATGTAGTATTTTTTGTTTACCTTGGCTTTTCTTACTATTCTTTTTACCAGCATTCCACTATCAGCTTTAGATATAGAGTTAACTATTTGTGCAACATCCTCCTTTCCAGTTGGCAACTTCTTTTCAATATTTCTTATTTGTTTCTCAAGAATAGCTATCTCTTTTTGAAGTTCTTTTCTTCTCTTTTCAAGAATTTTTAGTCTATTTACCGTTAAAATTAACGTTTCTACCTTTCTTTGCTTCTGTAATAGTTCTTTTTTTAGAGGTTCGACTTTGGAATAATAGAGAATAACATAAAATACAATACCTATTATTATAATTATCAACCATTTTTTCCAGCGAGGCAGATTAATCAAATATTCATAAACACTAATTATTTGGTCCATTTCTGAGCCTCACACTAAATTCAAACTTGTAGTAATTCATCTTAAAGTTTAAATCTCTATTTTCATATTTTTTTCTCTCAATATCCCTAAGTTTTACCGTTCCCAATTCACTATCTACTCTCTTGAGGAATTGAGGAACGAGCTTTAAGTCTAACGCATTCGCCTCTATGCTAAGGGTATTCCTGTTGTACTTTAGTCTATTCAACCAAACTCCGTTAACATTTTGTCTTTTTTCAAAGAAGTAAAGAAAGTTAGGAACATATCTGCTTTTTTCCAAGTTACTTACAATACTAAGTTTACCCTGTAAGTTGGTTTTAAGGCTCAAAAGTTTTCTTTCAAAAATTTTAAGTTTCCTCAACCTTTTAATTTCACTGTTAAGTTGGGATATTCTACTGTCTGTAACACTAATCTCCCTTTTAATACTCTGGGTCTGATAGTAAACAAGGAAGATAACTAACAAAAAAACAATCAGGGAGAATCCTAAATCCACCCTAATGTACTGTTTGTATTTAGATTCTTCAATCTCGGCAAAGTTAAACCTTAGCATTTTCGTCACCCTTGTATCTAATGCTTAAGCCAGCAGCAACTGCAAATTCCTCAGAATCAGAAATTCCTGCAAAACTTAAAGGAGCTCCCAACGCAACTTCTATGTTTGAGATTTCATTGAAAAACTCCGTTATACCTTTTATCTTGGAAGAACCACCGTACAGTTTAATGGAACTAACCTCTAAGTCAAACCTCTCTCTAAAGGTGTCAATAGTCCACATAACTTCGGTAAATGCCCTTCTTAAAACACTACTAATAACTTTAAAAGCCTCAGAATAGGAAATATTGTTTACTTCTTCTCCCCTTTTTAATCTTTCAGCCTCTTCCCTACTGAGCATAAATTCCTTTTGCAACTCCTCGGTTATTAAGTTCCCCCCAATTTCAATACTTCTCGTCACATAGGGATATCCACCAAACGAAACTACAATTTTTGTGAATGAGGCTCCTATTCCAACTATACAAACAGGGGTAGCTAAGTTATCTGGATTGTTCAGGTAGTATTGATTGTTGAGAGCAGCAGGCTCAATATCAATAACAACTGGATTTAAACCTGCACTTGAAAGAATTTTAATTCTATGTTCTACGTATCCTCTTCGAACAGCGGCTATGGCTATATCCATATTTCCTTTTTTAATAGAGATAGGCAAAACCTTGTACGTCAGCTTGACATTCGACAATTCCTCTGGCGTTAGGATACCCTTCATATACTCTACAACTGCCTCTTCAGGCTTCTTAGAGACAGGGACACTGATAACGTTATAAAAGCTCATGTATAGAGGAATGTGAATTACAACTTCCTTATCCTTAATCTGCAGTTCTCTGTAGAGCTCCCTTATGTGTTCTATAAGGGAATACTCATCTAACAGTTCGGTTCCTGCAAAAATTCGGTCCTTATACTCCTTCTTTCCTTTTTTTTTAACTTTGTAGGAGTGTCCTTTCTTTTCTAATTGAAGAAGCTTTAGTGAGTAAGTTCCTATATCCAAGGCTGGTACCAGATAATTCCCCGAGAAGAACCTAGAGAGCCTTGAGAACCATCCCATTCCATCCCCTAAACAGGTCTTATTGTACTAATGCTTAGAATAGGAAGAAGTAACGCATAAACAATGAAACCAATGATTAACCCCACCATCAACATAGTAACAGGTTCCAAAAGCGAAGTCAAGATTTTTATTTTCTGTTCAACCTCCTCGTTAAAGTAATTGGAAATCTTAATACTCATCTCAGAAAGTGAACCTGAACTCTCACCCGCCCTTAGAATTTGAACAGCAACTTTTGGAATGAATTTGATTTGAGAGAAGGCCTCAGAGAGACTAACTCCCCTTTCGATTAAGGACAACTTCTCAAAAAGTTGTCTCTTTAAGTATTCATTGGTTACAGTTTCAAGAGCTGTCCTGTAGGAATCTATGGCCGAAATTCCTGACGATAGAAGGTCCCCAAACGTCATAAAAAACTTTGTGAGCTCAGAAAGTAGAAGGAGCTCCCCCAAAACGGGAAGTTTAAGTTTTAATCTATCAAATGTAAGCTTATTTCTCCTTATTAAGACAAAAATTAAGAGGGAAAAGAGAAGAAGAGCTAAGACTATAAACGAATAGTAGTTTATGATAATACTACTCAACGTCAGGAGGAATTTTGTACTAAAGGGTAGTTCAACCCTTGCAGTAGTATAAATTGCCTTTATTTTCGGTATTACCGAAAAGAGCATGAAAATAACAACTCCAAAGGAAACAAGGAGCAAAACCGAAGGATAGATTAGAGCCTGAAGGAGCTTTGATTTAATACCTTCCCTCTTTTCTAAAAGTGAGGCAACCATCAAAAGGTTTTTTGAAATTAGTGCAGATTTTTCCCCGGAGGAGATGAGGGATAGGACAACGGGGTCGTTCAATCCAGCCCCTTTAAGTGCATCTGAAAGTGAATTCCCCTCTTTGAGCAGATTTACAACTTTTTTAAAGAAGACCTTTAGGTGGGGCTTTTCCTCATCCTCACTAAAAGAATCAACGGCTTCAACTATCGGAATCCCCGATTCAAGCAGAGTAGATAGAGTTTTGAAAAAAACTATCAGCTCACTATTTTTTGGACCTCTTTTTAAAAATGAGAAGAGTTCCCTCTTCTCCCCCTTAGATTCCTCAACAATTTCTGTCGGGTATATACCCCTGCTCTTTAGGAGGGAAAAGGCAGACGATTTAGTGGGCGCTTCAATTACTCCGGAAACATCCTTACCCTTAGAGGTTACTCCCTTGTAGGAAAAGACTGCCATTATCCCCTTGTTACCCTTAAAACTTCCTCTGGAGTTGTTACTCCCATCTTAACCTTTTCCGCTCCGTCCATCCTTAACGTCTTCATCCCCTTCTTAACGGCAAGCTCCTTAATTTCATCGCTGTCCTTTCCACTCAAAATGTAGCGCCTGATATCCTTATCAACCGTTAGTATTTCGTAAATTGCCGTTCTACCGAGATATCCCGTTCCCATACAGTACTCACAGCCCCTCCCCCTGTAAAATTTACCTCCGTAGTCATTAATACCCAAATCCCTGAGCTCCTCAGGAGTCGGTGTATAGGCTTCCTTACAGTAGGGACAGACCTTCCTCACAAGCCTCTGGGCTATAACACCTATGACTGAAGAGGCAACCAAGAACGGCTCAATTCCCATGTCCAAAAGCCTCGTTACAGAGGACGGAGCGTCGTTTGTGTGGAGAGTTGAGAAGACCAGGTGGCCTGTCAGTGCAGACTGTATAGCTATTTCTGCCGTTTCGGTATCCCTTATCTCTCCAATCATTATAATGTCTGGGTCCTGACGGAGGATGCTCCTCAGGGCAGAGACAAAGGTCAGTCCTATGTCAGGCTTTACCTGAACCTGCGATATTCCGTCCAACTGGTACTCGACGGGGTCCTCAACGGTTACTATGTTTATCTCCTCGCTGTTTAGCTCTGAAAGTGAAGCGTAGAGTGTTGTTGTTTTTCCCGAACCTGTTGGACCGGTTACTAAAATTATTCCGTGGGGATTTTTTATAAGTTTCTCAAACTTTTCGTAGTCCTCAGGGAGTAGTCCCAACTCCCTCGTCGAATAGAGGACACTCTCCTTTGATAAGAGCCTTAAAACAACCCTCTCTCCAAAGTACGTAGGAAGGGTTGATACCCTTATATCAATCTCCTTCCCCCCCAAACGAATCATTATCCTACCGTCCTGAGGGAGCCTCTTTTCAGCAATGTCCAAGTTGGCCATTATCTTTAACCTTGAAACTACGGCAGGGATTTTTGATGAGGGGAGCTCCCTCACAGTTTTTAAAACACCATCAATTCTGATTCTCACCCTCATTTTATTTTTAAAGGGCTCAAAGTGGATGTCACTTGCCTTTGCCCTTACGGCAAGTGTCAGAATGTCGTTAATGAACTTAACGGCAGGAGCTTCCTCTTCAGAGGAGAGAATATCCTCCCCGTAGGAGCTCTCCTCTACTTCCCTTGTAGTTTCTTCCTGAGAGGAAAAGAAGTTTGTTATTTCGTCAAAGGGAACAACAACAACTTTTAAGGGTTTCGAAAAGAACCACTCTACTTTCTTTAATCCCAAGTAGTTAAAGGGATTGTCTGTTGCGACTAATACAGAGTTTTCCTCCTCTTTAAAGGGAACCAACCTCTCCTTTCTGAGTATGTCTAAAGGAACCCTTTCAACAATAGAAGTTTCAATTTCGGGAATTGAATCCTTCAAATCGAACCCACAGGAGAGAAAAGCCTCCCTTACCTCAGGAAGGTTCCACTTTAAAATTCCAGAAACCTGCTTGAAGGAGGAAAACTCCTGGTTTGGAATGAGTCCCTTTTCCTTCAGCAAATTAATAAATTCACTCTCAGTTAACGTCCTTAACATTAAAGTTCATCTCCCTATCAAGTTCAAACTTTCCAAATCCCTTTAAATCTGAAAGTACTCCCTTCCTCGACCTCTCTATCTCCCGAATGTTGTTCAAGTAAATGTTAATCTTATTCCTCGTCAGCTCATTCTCCTCCTTCACATTCCTAACAACGTGGGGAGTTATGAAGACGAGGAGGTTCGTCTTCTCAATCTGGTGACCTGTCTTTTTAAAGAGATTTCCAATTAGGGGAATACTTCCAAGGACGGGAACCTTTTCAACGGTTGTAAGTTTTTTACTCTTAATGAGTCCTCCTATTACAAGTGTTTGACCGTCCTGAACGTCAACCGTTGTTTTTGCTTCCCTCTTTGATGTGATTGGAGCCGTCTGGTCGGCATTGGCATAACCTACAACATCCTCCACTTTCTCGTAGACCTTAAGCTTTACCTCTCCTGACGACGTTATGTGGGGAGTTATCTTCAGAACGATACCGACATCCTTGTAGTCGTAGGAGATAACAGGGTTGTTGTTTGCATCGTACTTCATACCTGTTGAGTAGGGAATTACCTTCGAAATGTTTATCTCGGCCTCTTCGTTGTCAAGTGTGAGTATCTGGGGGGTTGCTATAACGTTTACTCCCCCTTCCTTAGCATAGGCATTTAAGAGGAGGCCTATATCTGGAGTTCCTTCCCTCCACTTTGCAAGTCCTAAGAGAAGACCGGGAGAAACGGAGGATGGATATCCCGGCTGGAGAGGAAGGCTTCCGTACAGACTTCCACCGAAGGGAACATGTTCTCCCCTTGATAGGAACTTCCACTCAACCCCCAACTGAAGAAGCTTATCCATCGACATTTCAACAATCTGAACTTCAACAAAGACCTGAGGTCTCTTAACATCTATTCCCTCTATTACCCGTTTGACCACAGAGAAGTCCTCTGGAGACGCCAAAACTATCAGAGAGTTACTTCCCTTATCTGAAACCACCTTCACAGAGCCTGTCAAGCCGTACCTGCTTCTACTACTTCCCCTAAAGAGGTTGTTTAAAACCTTAGCAGTGTCATCTGCAAAGGCGTATCGAAGTTTAACGATGTGTATGTTTCCAGATTTAACAGAAACGGGGACGTCAAGTTTTGGGAGGAGCTCCCTCACTCTCTCTAAAACTCCCTCTGTTCCAACTAAGTAAACCGTATTCGTTCTCCTATCGACTGCAAAGTGGTAGTAGTCCCTTCCCGGTAGAGGAACTGTCCTTGATATATCAAAGGCAAAGCTCTTATCAAGTAGGGCTGACAGAACCTTAACTGTATCGCTGGCATTGGCATTCTTCAACGTAAACAAGGCTATCTTTAGCTTGACGGGAGCTCTGTCCAGTCTGTTAAGAATCTGGAGAATTTTGTGGATATTTTTCTCCTTATCGGTTATAACTATTGCATTGGAATTTCTAACGTAAGAAACTCTCCCTATCCCAGACAGCATATTTCTAACGAGCCCTTCAACACTTATAATTTTCAGGTGGTTCGGAATGTAAACGTAGGTTAGAATCCTGTCACCTCCGTCCAACCTGCCCTTGGCCAACGACGCAGATTCCCTTGCAGCCTCCCTACTTCTTACGATTTTAATGTAGCTTCCGTAGTCAACTATCTGATAACCCAACTCATCCAAAGCAGCAACAAAGAGGTTAAAGAACTGTTTTTTAGGAATTGGTTTTGGAGAGACTATTGTAATTTTGCCCCTCAAGCTTGGAGGAATGATTATATTTTTTCCTACAGTCTGACTGACAATTTTTGTAAAGTCCTTTATATTAACGTCCTCAAAGTTGACCTGAACGGACTTGGGTTTCTCCTGAGAAAAGGAACTCATCGGGTTCACAAAGGACAGTATAAGTGTACTTAGGACTAAAATTTTACTTCTCATCTCAATCTCCCCTATTCTAATTCGTAGTGAAGCTTTTCCTCTCTACCGCCTCTTAAAACTGTTATTGTAATTGAATCGGCACTCTTCAGTTTTTCAAATGCAGAAAATGAATCCTCAGGGGTTCTTATCCTGATATCGTTGATTGAGATTATCACATCTCCAGGCCTTATTCCTAACTTGTAGATGAAGCTGTTTCTGTTAACATAGTTAACCTTCAAACCTGGAGGATTCTGAACGGGAACTATGTTTATGTACCTTAAAAACTTCCCCGATGATATTTCTTCGAGAATCTCAGACCTCTTTACAAAGAATCTATTTCTCCCACGACTGTTTACCACTCTATTTGAGGATTTTAATTTTTTCTGATTTATCTTTATCAGCATAAGAACAACGTCTTTACCATTTTTAGAAAAAACTACCCTATCAGGATAAATTTTTTTCAGCTTAAAACCCTCGAAGTAATCCCCTTCGTACAAAATCTTCGTACTTTTACCTTTTTCAAGTATCGCTAAACTGGGATTGTTAACTACTGTTCCCTTTAACTTGTAATCGTTTAGGGAAACGGTCCCCTCTAAAGTTGTTGTTTTAGGCCTCAATTTCTCCACAGACTTAAAGAATCCCTCTCTTTCAACAAAGATGTCGTAACTTAAATTTTTTTTATTACATGAAATATTTGAAAAATGAACACCGCTGTTTAAACTTACTCTGTAATTAACAAAAGATGAAACAAAAACTCCTACTGATGAAGCCAACAGAAGCAGAGAAAACCCGTTAATTAGACGGAGAAACTTTTCCAACGACCATCTCCTTTAACCTTGAGTACTGCTCCTCCCTATCCTCCCGAGAAACCCTACCGTCAATAATTTCGTATTTTATCCTATTAAGAATTTCTTTAAAAGCAGGTCCCGGTTTTAGCCCCAACTCCTTTATATCCTTTCCCGAAACCAAGGGCTCCACAAACCTCCAATCCCTCATGAAGTTAACAACCTTCTCCTCAACATCGGGAAAGAGGGCAGCTAAAAGGAGTAAGAATTCCTCCTCCCTTCCCCTCAAGGTCTTGTAAACCTCACTCGGTAGATTTGAACTCTTCAGAGCCCTGTAAGTTCCGTATATCTCATCTAAAAACTTTAATAGCTTTTTCCCCTCCTTTTCCGGAAAAGAGAGTGAACTCAGGTAGCTCTTTACCCTCTCTAAGGGCTCCTTAAAGAAGAGAGCTCCAAGGTAGACCAAGTGGTAATCTGTTTTTCTCTCAGGGAAATTAATTCTGTGCCAGATGATGAGCTTCCTTACCCTCTCAAATGTATCCTTCTTCTCCCTGTTCCACCTAAGACCAGGAAACAGCTCCTCAATAAGCCTGTACTTCTCAAGCCTTAGAAAAACTCTTAAGGGGTTGTCCTCCAACAGAATCTGTTTAAGCTCGTGATATATCCTCTGCCCCTCAACCGTTTTAAAGAGCTTCTTCTCAACGGCCATCTTTAAGAGCTTTTCCGTGTGTTTTCCTAACTCAAACCTGTACCTTACGGAGAACCTGAGAGCTCTCAAAATTCTAGTTGGGTCCTCAACGAAGGAGAGTGAGTGGAGAACCCTTATCTTTTTATCCTTTATGTCCTTCAATCCCCCGAAGAAGTCAATAAGCTTTCCAAAATCGGAGTAGTTAATCTTCACTGATAGTGTATTTATCGTAAAGTCCCTTCTGAACAGGTCCTTCTTTAGAGGGGCTATGTCAACCTCAGGGAGAGCTCCGGGAAACTTGTAAACCTCTGTCCTTGCAGATGCCATATCAATTCTCGTCCCATCCTTAAATACAAGAGTTGCCGTTTTGAACCTGCTGAAGGTGTGGACCTTAGCCCCCAACTCCCTTCCTACAACTTTTGCGAACTCAGTTGCATCTCCCTCAACGACAATGTCAATGTCGAAATTTTCTCTTCCAATTATTAAATCCCTCACAAATCCGCCAACGATGTAAGCATTCACTCCCTCCCTATCTGCTATTTTTCCGATTTCCCTCAGAAGGTTAAAGGTCTCTTTTGGAAGCACTTTCCTTATAAGTTCACTGACGTTTCTAAACCTTGGCGGAGAGGAAACTCTCTTTCTGTAGAAGTTTGAAAGCTCGTTAATTTCGTCACGGTAGGAGTTAACGAGTAAATCGGTCCTCGTAATAACACCCACAGGTTTACCAGAAACAACAACGGGAACAAAGCTCTGGTGCTTTTCAACTATTATCTCCTCAACCTCCCTGATTGATGTTTCGGGGGAGACGCTGTAAAAGTCCCTCTCGGCAACGTTTGAGACCTTCTCTCCCTCAAGACCCATATAGACTGCCTTATCCAACAAGCTCCTTGTAACAATTCCTACTATTTTCCCCTCTGAATCAACAACGGGTGCAGCATTTATGCTGTTCTTCATTAGAACCATTCTTCCCTCAGAAACGGACATACTCTCGGGAATCACTATCGGAGGGGAGGTCATAATATCCTTGGCCTTAACGAGGGGCTCTACCCTTTCAAAGAGAACTTCCTTCAGTTTGTCTAAAATCTCAAAAACTGTCTTACCCTTAATAGAGGCAGATGCAGCTTCACTGTGCCCCCCTCCTCCAAAGGGCTCTACAACCTTTGAGACGTCAATCCTTTCACTTTGGGAACGGCCTATAAGGAACGCTGTTCCCTGAATTTCGAAAATCCCAAAGAGAGCAGGAAGGTCCCTAATTTCAAGCAGTTTACTGACTAAGTGGGAAACCTCTCCAACGTACCTGTCAAACCTTCCGTAAGTTAGTCCTATTCTATTTCCGTGAACGTTTAAAAGAGTTAGGTTGTCCTTCATAACCTTCAGGATGTCAAGCTCCTCCGGAGAGAGCTCCTTCGGAAGGTACCTCTTAACAAAGGAGAGCTCTGCCCCGACTCCTAAGAGGTAGGCTGCGGCAACAAAGTCCATAGGAGTTGTACTTGGATACCTGAAAGAGCCTGTATCCGAGTAAATTCCAAGTAGCAAGAGGGAAGCCTCGTAAGGGGAGGGGACAACTCCCTTTCCCTTTAAGAATAGGGTTACAATCGAGGAGGTTGAACCTGTCTCTTTGAAGAAGACCTTTGCAGGAACCTCAAACTCCTTGGAGTGGTGGTCAAAGACAACGATTTCTGTCCTCTCTGTAACCGACCTCTTTACGCTTTCCGGGATTCTCTCAAAGGAGTCAGTATCTACAACGATGAGTTTATCAATCTCTCCCTCCTTGAAGGAGCTTTCCTCTGTAAACTCCAAGACGTCGGGATTTTCCCTTAAAACGGAGATAACGTCCTCACCCTTCGTGTCGGGAAGAACCACCTCGGCATCCGGGTAGAGTTTTTTTAGTCCAACGAGAGCTCCAAGCCCGTCCAAATCCATATTTTTATGGGTTGTCAAAACTGTTCTCATCCCACCTCTGAGAGTATAATTTCCCAAAACGGAGTTTAAGATGAAAGTAAGAATAAGAAACTTCAAAGACAAGGGTGAGATTGGAAGCTATTTACTGAAATTGGGCAATACAACTAAAGGTGCCGAGATTCTTTCAAAAAAGTCTGAAATTCTTCTGTTGGAAATAGACGGAATAGACACAAGAGGAGCAAACATCTTAAAGCAGGATGCAATTTCTGTAGGTGGGGACTGTTCAGTCCCAAGAAGTGCCTCACTCTTCAAGATAGGGAAGTGGAAGGTTCTCCTGATGGTAAATGAGAGGGAGTTGGAAAAGCTCCTTAAAAAATTAAAGGAGCAGCCCTTTAGGCTGAAGGAGCTCTCCTCCTTAATAGAGAAGGCCCTTGAAAACTACCACAGGGAAAGCTTCAAAATAGAGTATAGGGGAAAAGTACTTGAACTTTCAGAGCCTGTTGTGATGGGAATTCTAAACGTAACTCCAGACTCCTTTTCAGATGGAGGAATGTTTAACAGGGTTGACCTGGCAGTTAAGAGGTGTGAGGAGATGTTGGAGGAGGGGGCAGAAATTATTGACGTTGGAGGAGAGTCAACAAGACCGGGCTCTGAACCCGTTCCAGAGGATGAGGAAATAAAAAGAGTCATCCCTATAATTGAGGAAATAAGGAAAAAGTTAGGGGACAAATTTTTCATTTCTGTTGATACCTATAAGAGCTCCGTTGCAAAAGAGGCACTCCTTTCGGGAGCCGATATTGTAAACGACATAAGTGGATTCAGGTTTGATGAGAGAATGGTTGAAGTGGTGGCTAAGTACAACTGTCCTGCAGTTATTTCCCACATAAAGGGAAAGCCCAAGGACATGCAGAAGAACCCCCACTACGAAGACGTAATGGCAGAAATTATCGACTACTTAGAAACCTCAATAGATATGGCTGTAGAGAAAGGAGTTGACAGGGAAAAGCTGATAGTAGACCCCGGAATAGGTTTTGGGAAGAGGTTAGAGGATAACCTCTGCATTTTGAGGAATCTTAACCAACTGAAGGTTCTCGGAAGACCTATCCTTATTGGAGCATCAAGAAAGAGTTTTATTGGAAAAGTAACCGGTGTTGAAGAACCAAAAAAGAGGCTACCGGGCAGTTTAGCCGCAGCAGTTGTTGCTGTCCTTAAGGGAGCAAAAATAGTAAGGGCTCACGACGTAAGGGAAACTGTAGAAGCGATAAAGTTAGCCTACGAAATAGAGGAAGTAAATTGTTAGAGTTCCTTCCGAAACTCTCTATTACAGATGTTTTAGACATAGTTGTAGTCTCTGCAATTCTCTACTGGATTCTTTTGAGTCTGTCGAAAACAAGGGTCGTTCAGGTTCTCATAGGACTTCTCTTCCTCTTAGTACTTGGAGTCGTTGCAAAGCTTCTCCACCTATACACTCTCTCATTTCTCTTTAACGGAGTGATAACAGTTGGAACCTTTGGACTCATAGTCATATTCCAGCCAGAAATCAGGAGGCTTTTAGCAAAGTTTGGTGAGAGCAGGTTCGGAATCCTATCCGCCGATGAGGAATCGGAGAGGATAATTGAGGAAATTGTCAGGGCGGCAGCTGTAATGTCTGAGGATAGAATTGGAGCTCTCATAGTTATTGAGAGGGAGATTGACGTTGATAACTACATTGAATCCGGTACAGTTCTTGATGCAAAGGTTTCAAAGGAACTTCTAATAACAATCTTTTGGCCTGGAACTCCCCTTCACGACGGAGCTGTAGTTGTAAAGAAGAACAGAATTTACAAGGCAGGTGCATTCCTTCCACTGACGTTAAACCCAAACCTTCCGCAGACGGTTGGAACGAGACACAGGGCAGCCATCGGTATAAGTGAGGAAACAGACGCAGTAACCGTTGTTGTTTCTGAGGAAACTGGAGCAATATCGGTTTCCTACTCAGGTAAGCTCATAAAGGACATTGACCCCCAAAAACTCAAAAAGGTTCTAACGGGACTCCTAATAAGAACACCACAGAAGGATAACAGATTCAGGTTTCTAAAGAGGAAGTTTCATGAAGAGAATCTATGAAATCGTTTTCAGGAACTTTCACTATAAACTGTTAGCCTTTTTATTTGCAGTTCTCCTGTGGTTTTTAGCAACAAACAAGGAAATTGTCGAAACAACGATAGAAGTTCCCTTCAAACCTGTTTCTACCGGAAACTACAAGATAGCGGACTATCAACCTAAATCGCTCAAAATAAAGGTTGAAGGGTACAGGAAGGACATAATAACCCTTGAGAACATTAAAGAGGTTAAGGTCTTAGTTCCGAGTAAAGTTGAGGAGAGTGGATGGATTACCGTAAAGTTGGACAAGAATTCCATTTCCCTTCCGGTAGAATCCGTCAAAATTAAGAAAGTACATCCAAAGAAAATAACTGTTAAAATTGAAAAGCTTTACAAAAAGGTTGTTCCAATAGAACTGAACGCTGTTGGAATTCCAAGAAAGGCTAAGATTAACATCGTACCGAACTATGCAGTTCTTCTCCTCCCCGAGGAGCTCAAGGAAACAGTTTTTAACGTAAAAACTGAGAGAATCGACTTAACAGGAGTAAAACTCCCTGCCGTTTTGGTTCTAAGAATAGACACCTACTACAAGGCAGAACCCAAAAGAGTAAGAGTGACTATAGAGGAGGGAAAATGAAAGTAAAGAGGAAACTCTTTGGAACCGATGGAATAAGGGGAATTGCAAACAGGTATCCCTTGACTCCTGAAATGGTTCAAAAGATAGGAATTTCCTACGGAGTTTACCTGAATGCAAAGTTTCCCGAGAGAAAGAACACCGTTGTTGTTGGAAAGGATACGAGGCTGTCGTCAGACATGATTAAATCGGCGCTCATCAGCGGATTAACTTCGGCCGGTGTTGATGTTATAGACGTTGGAGTAGTCCCGACTCCTGCAGTTTCGTTCTTTATAGATAAGGGCAGCCTCTACGGTGGAGTAATGGTCTCAGCTTCCCACAACCCTTACGAGTACAACGGACTAAAGTTCTTTAATGAGAAGGGAAAGAAGTTTTCAGAAGCTGAAGAGGGAGGATTGGAGCTTGTAGTTTTCAACAAGTACGAGCTTCCGAGGGCAGACTCGGACAACATAGGAAGGGTCTTTGACGGATACAACATTGTCGATGCCTACAAAAAACACCTTGAGTCTGCTGGAAGGTACTTAGCTGGGCTTAGAATTGGAATAGACTGTGCAAACGGGGCAACGTTTCAAATAGCTCCTGAGGTTTTCAACTCGTTAGGGGCAAAGGTCTTTACCTTCAACGCAGAGCCCGATGGAAAGAACATTAACGACGGATGTGGAGCTCTCTACCCCGAGTTTATAGCTGAAAAGGTAAGGGAGCTTAACCTTGACATGGGATTTGCCTACGATGGGGATGGAGACAGGTGTATAGCAGTTGATGAAAAGGGCAATGTAATTGACGGTGATAAAATAATTGGCCTTTTAGCAATGCATTACTCTGACAGGTCAAAGGACGTTGTTGCAACGGTTATGAGTAACGTAGGTCTGGAGCTTTTCCTGAAAGAACGTGGATTGAACCTCTACAGAACACCCGTAGGGGATAGGTTTGTAGCAGAGAAGATGGAGGAGGTTGGAGCTCTAATCGGTGGAGAGCAGTCCGGACACATAATCGTAGGGGAATTTGGAAAGACAGGTGACGGTATTCTAACCTCCGTTCTAATAGCCTCAATAGTTAAATCCTTGAGGAAACCTATGAGTGAAGTCTTTGACCTGTTTAAACTCTACCCTCAGAAACTCGTCAACGTTAGGGTGAGGAAGAAAACTCCCCTTGAAAACCTTGAGAATCTACAGAAGGTTCTGAAGGAGGTTGATGAGGAGCTTAAAGATAGGGGAAGGATTGTTCTAAGGTACTCTGGAACGGAACCTGTCTTGAGAATTATGGTAGAGGCTGACTCAGAGGAGCTTATTGAAAAAATAATAAATAGGATTGTTGAAGCAATTAAAAGTGAGGGAATAACAGATTAGGAGGAATAGGATGAAGACGCTTCTAACCGCCCTAATTTTTACCCTTTCTACGTTTATTGGCTCCTTTGCAGGAGATAACTACGGAGCTCTCATCCTCTACGACAGGTGCTACGTGAAATTCCTTCCCGATGGAAGAAAAATCTGGAGGGAGGAAAAGGCTGTAAAAATAACGGGAAAGAGGGGAATTAAGGACTTTGGAGAGATAGTAATTCCATTTTCGACAGAACACCAGAAATTGAAGGTTCTCTACGCATACACTGTTACTCCAGATGGAAAAATTGTCAAACCTAACAAAAAAGCCTTCAACGTTGTATATCCACCGTTTGTCTCCGAAGCTCCCATATACTCAGACCTGAAGTACCAAACAATATCAATGCCTGCAGTTTCAAAGGGAGCAATTATCAAGTACGCCTACGAGATTAAGACAGTTAAACCTTACATGAAAAATCAATTTTGGGAGACAAACTACTTTCAGGATGAGTATCCCATAGAGGAGGCAACGTTTACCGTTGAAATTCCTAAGGGTAAGTACTTTAAGTACAAGACTTACAACTTTGAGAAAAAGCCAACAGAAAGTGAAAGGGGAAAGTTTATAGAGCTCCGCTGGAGTCTAAAAAACATTCCACCAATAGACAGGGAACCCAACATGCCCCCCTTTGAGGAGCTTGCAAAGAGGGTATCAATAACCTCCCTTAAGAGCTGGAAGCAGGTTTCAGAGTGGTACTCCAAACTTGCTAAGGAAGCAGTAAAACCCGATAAACTCGTCAGGGAAACTGCCCTTAGAGTTACAAAAGGAAAAAAAACAGAGGAGGAAAAAATAAGGGCAATATACAACTTTGTGTCTCAGAACATTAGATACGTCGGGATGGAGTTTGGAATAAACGGTTATAAACCCCACAAGGCATCAGAGGTTTTGAAGAACAGGTACGGGGACTGTAAGGACCACGCTACACTCTTAGTCTCAATGCTTAAAGCTGTTGGAATAAAGGCTTACCCTGTCCTAATTCCTACACTGAGCAGGGCTAACATGGACGTTGAGATGCCGATGCCAACCGCATTCAACCACGAGATTGCAGCTGTAAAGTTCAAAGGGAAGTGGTTCTTTATGGACACAACCTCAGACTTTGTTCCCTTCGGACTTCTACCTCCAGGAGACCAGGGAAGGAACGTTTTAATAGTTGACGTTGAAAAGGGAAATGGATTTGTAGAGAGGACTCCAGTTTTCCCTCCTGAAACCAACGTTGAGGGATTCAAGGGACATTTTGAACTTAAACCTTTCGGAAAGTTAGAAGGAGACTTTAAGTTTATCTATACAGGAGTTTACGGTATATTCGAAAGGGCAAGGCTTAACACTTCAACAAAAAGGCAGATAAAGAGACACGTAGAGGAATTAGCTGCAAAGGTCTCCCCTGGATTCGATGTTGAAAAGTACAAACTGTCCAACTTTAAGGACCTGAACAGTAATGGAGTTTGGATTGAAATTTCTGGTGAGGACAGAAACTACGGAACGATAACATCCCACTACCTCCTTGCAAAGTTTCCGGCTCCTGACTACAGCAGGCTTATAACGTTGGTTGCTCCTAAAAAGAGAAAGTACCCTTACGTTGTGGGGTACAAGATGGAGAAGGTTTCAAACGTTGAACTTCAACTTCCTAAAGGTTATTCACTCTACTTAAAACCTGAAAACTACAGCTTTAAGAACAGAGTAGGTGAGTTCTCAATAAGGTGGAAAGTAAAGGGTAGAAGTTTGAAAATGGAATCAAGGATGGTTCTAAAGAAGAGAATCGTTCCAACTGATGAGTACGGGGATTTGAGGGAGCTCTTCAACACTGCAGTAAAAACACTGAGAAATCAGATTGTTGTCTTGAGGAAGGAGTAATGGAGGAAAAGGACTTTGTCAAAGAGATTGTCGAAGAAGTTGAGAGTATAGAGGGCGTAAAGAGGGTGGAAATTGTCCCCGTCTGTGAAATTTACATTGACGCTTGTTTAAAAGTTGTTGCGACAACGAAGGAGATAAAGAGAGAAGTTGCAGATAAAATTATTGAGGTAGCAAACAGGAAAGAGGAGAGGTTAGGTTACAGACCTGAAATCTACTGGGATTTAGAGGTTGAGGAGTGATAGTTTTGGGAATAGATACCTCCTGTGATGATACGTCTGTTGCCGTTTACGATGCTAAGGAAAACAGGATTTTGAGCAACATTGTCTCTTCTCAGTACGAGTTCCACATCCCCTTTGGAGGGGTTGTTCCCGAGATTGCTGCAAGAAAACATGCTGAGAACATAGATGTTGTCTTTGAGGAGGCTCTAAAGGTTGCAGGTGTGGAAGTTAAGGATTTAGAGCTGATAACTGTCACAAGGTTTCCTGGCCTCCTTCCGGCCCTCCTCGTCGGTTTAACTTTCGGAAAGGGTATCTCTTACTGCTCGGGTCTGCCATTTAAGGGCGTTCACCACATAGAGGCTCACCTCCTATCCCCTTTTATAGGAAAGGAGCCTGAGTATCCGTTTTTAGGACTCGTTGTAAGCGGGGGGCACACTCTTTTAGTCCTTGCAGGGGGGCTTGGAAGGTACAGGGTTGTCGGAAAGACCTTGGACGATGCAGTTGGAGAGGCCTACGATAAGGTTGCAAAGATGCTTAATTTAGGTTATCCAGGAGGTCCCGTAATAGACAGAATTTACAGAGAGTTTAAGGGAGACTACCTCCAACTTCCTAAACCAAAGGTCAAGGGGCTCAACTACAGCTTCAGTGGAATAAAGACTGCAGTCAAGAGGTTAGTTGAGAAGGGGTATCCTAAGGAACAGATTGCTGCTTCGTTTCAGAAAACTGCTGTTGAATACTTAGTTGGAAAGTTAAAAAAGGCCTTAAAAGAGTTTGGGATAAGAAGAATTGCCGTTTCCGGGGGAGTCTCTGCAAATTCCCTCTTGAGAGAGAAGTTGGAAGAGCTTTCAGAAAAGGGGTACGAGGTTTTACTTCCCGACCTTTCGTACACATCTGACAATGGTGCAATGGTTGCCTACGTTGGATACAGGAGGTTTCTCCTTGAGGGTGGAGACGAGCTCACAGTCGGAGCTCTCCCAAGACTCTCGTTAGAGGAAGTAAACGTTGAAGGGTAGCTACTGTCTAATCTTTGAGGTTAAAAGTGACCTAAATGTAGAGGTTAGAAACGGCAGGGCTTTTCAGTTAAAGAGGGGAATTTACGTTTACTGCGGCTCTGCCTTTGGAAGTGGCGGATTAAAAAGGAGAGTTCTAAGACACATGAAAAAGGATAAGAAGAGGCACTGGCACATAGATTTTTTAACTACAAAGGATGAAACAGAGTTTATTGGAGTCTGGATATTTGAGGGAAAGAGGTTTGAGTGTAAACTTGCAAAAGAGGTTTCTGCCGTTGGAGAGGCCGTCTTAGGGTTTGGCTCAACCGACTGTAAATGTGAAAGCCACCTTTTTAAATTAGAGGACGTAAATCCAATTGAGGAAATTTTTAAAGGACTTGACGGTAAATTTCTAAAACCTGAAGAGGTGGAAAAGTATGGAGTTTAAAAACCTATTAAACAGGTTAGTTGAGAAGGAAAACTTAACTGAGAAGGAGAGCTCCAACCTATTCAATCAAATAATGGAAGGGAAACTGACCGACGTTCAGATTGCCGGTATCTTGGTTGCCCTCAGGGCTAAGGGAGAGACCGTTGATGAGATAGCCGGGGCAACGAGAGTAATGAGGGAAAAGAGCAGAAAGGTTCCTCTCTCAGAGGATTTAAGGAAGAGGTTGGTTGATACCTGCGGAACGGGAGGGGATTTAAAGGGAACGTTCAACATCTCAACAACTGTTGCTTTAGTCGTTGCATCCTGCGGTGTTCCTGTGGCAAAACACGGAAACAGGTCAGTTTCAAGTAGGTGCGGAAGTGCAGATATTTTGGAGAGCTTTGGAGTAAAGATAGACCTTGAACCTGAGAAGGTAGCAAGGTGTATTGAGGAGTTGGGATTTGGATTTATGTTTGCTCCAAAGTTCCACCCTGCAATGGCCTCTGTTGCAAGGCCGAGAAGGGAGTTAGGTATAAGGACAATCTTTAACCTCCTTGGCCCTATGACAAATCCTGCTGGAGCTCTGAGACAGCTGATGGGAGTTTACAGTGAAAACCTAACCGAGAAGCTCGCAGAGGTTCTTTTAAAACTCGGAACGAAGAGGGCCTTTATAGTTCACGGAAAGGACGGAACTGACGAGATAACGATAAGCGACCTGACAAAGGTTACGGAGATAAAGGACGGGGAGATAAAGAGCTACGTGATTTCTCCAGAGGACTTTGGTTTAAGGAGAGCTCCCTTTTCGGAAATAAAAGGTGGAGAAACGTTGGAGGAGAACAGGGAGATTGTAAGGAGAATCCTAACTGGAGAGGAGAAAGGAGCTAAGAGGGACGTAGTGGCCCTTAACTCGGCCTTTGCTCTCCTTGCAGGAGATAGGGTTAAAAGCGTTGAGGAGGGAATGGAGCTCTCTGTAAGAGCAATGGAGGAAGGAAAACCTTACGAGCTCCTCTGTAGACTTGTTAAGTTGACAAATGAGCTTTAACATTTAGTTTTTTCTCAAAACCCTAAGGGAGCTGAAATGTTCAAATTCTTTAAGAGAAAGCCAAAGATTGAAGATGAGCTTAAGGAGAATCCAAACCAGCCTGAGAAGTGGTTAAAACTTGCAGAGGAGAATGAAAGGAGAGCTCCAGAGGCATTAAAAAATGCCCTTTTATACAGCAACGGTGAACTCATTGAGGAAGTTTCCAAAATATTGAGAAACTTAGCCCTCTACAGGGAGATAGAGCCATACCTAACTGAAATAGAGGAGAAACTCGGAAAGGATTACAGTTCATTTCTAAAGGGACTAATTGAGGAGTACAGGGGAAACTTTCAGAAGGCCAGAAACCTGTACGATGTAGCTAAAAACAGTCAGAACGAAAAGCTCTCATTTCTCTCAAACTACCACATTGCAAATCTCTACATAAAAGAAGGTCTCTACGACCTTGCCTATAAGGCTCTCAAGGAGATAGAGGATAAGGTTCCAGAGAGCTACTCCTTCGAGTACATGGTTAAAAAGAGGGAACTTGAAGAGAAGTTAGGGATAGGCGGTTCAAAGATAATAAAGAGCTTTAAAGAGGGACTCAAAAAGACAAGGGATGCCCTTGGCCTTTCCCAGTTATCCGGCAGGAATGTGGACGAGAGTCTGTTTGAGGAGTTAGAGGAGAGGTTGATTCTTGCAGACGTTGGAGTGAAGACAACCCTCGAGCTTATCGATTATCTAAAAAAAGAGGCAAAGAGGAGAAAGATTAAAAAGTCGGATGAGCTTTTGGAGCTCCTAAAGGAGAAAATAAAGGAGATGCTAAGAACCTGCAAAGGGGAGCTTAATTTAAATGAAAAGCCTTCAGTCATTTTGGTTCTTGGTGTAAACGGCGTTGGAAAGACGACAACAATAGGAAAACTGGCAAAGCAGTTAAAGGACAAGGAATACTCAGTTGTCCTTGCCGCAGCAGATACCTTTAGAGCTGCAGCAATCGAGCAGTTAGAGGTCTGGGCAGAAAGGGCTGGAGTCAGAATTGTTAAGGGGCAGGAAGGAACGGACCCTGCAGCTGTTGTCTACGATGCAATTCAGAGTATAAAGGCAAAGGGAGAGGATGTCTTAATCGTCGACACTGCAGGAAGGCTCCACAACAAGGAAAGGCTCATGAGGGAAATTCACAAGATAAAGAAGGTTATTGGAAGGGAATTTCCCGGTCAGCCTGCAGAGATTTTATTGGTCTTGGATGCAAATACCGGTCAGAATGCAATCTCACAGGCAAAGGCATTCAAGGAGATAACCGACGTTACAGGAATAGCCCTGACAAAGTTGGATGGAACTGCAAAGGGGGGAATCGTAATAGCAATCTGCAACGACTTGAAGGTTCCAATTAAGTTTGTAGGAATAGGCGAAAAGATTGAGGACCTGAGAAAGTTTGACCCGGAGGAGTTTACAGAAGCCCTTTTTTCAGAGTAGTTTCTACCTTGCTCCAGCTCCACCTCCTCCAAAACCTCCTCTGGAGGAGGAAGAAGAGGAGCTTGTGAGAGCACTGGAAACAGTTGATTTGTAGTCTGAAAAAGAGGTACTCAAACTTACTCTCGTTGAAGTTAACTCCTTTAAGTCAGGAACAGAAATAGAGAGCTCCCTTAGGGCCTCTTCTACCTTATCTGCAACGTCCAATGCTGTTCCATAGACTAACCATTCCTTCCATATGGAAATGTCCTCAGGTGAATACTTCTTTATCATTGCAAGGTCTGACAGGAAATTTTTGAAGGCATCCCACATGAGCTTTTCCCTGTAGAAATCTTCCTTCCACCTTCCAAAAAACTGCGAAGGAAAAAGAGCAATAGATAGAAGAAAGTTAAAAAGTAGAGCTGCTGAATAGACGTAAACAGGGTAGAAATCAATAAAAAACCTGTCAGAAAGTAAAAACATCTTATTAACAGCAATTAAGAATATCAGAACAGAAAGGAGAGAAGTATGAATTAGCAAGAATATATTCCAACCTTTCCTATCTAAAACTCTATCTGTTAACTTATGATTTTCGTAGCTTAACAGTATGTCAAGATACTTCTTTAAAAGTTCCAACTGAGCAATATTTCTCTCCCTTTTCCACCACTCTATTCTATTCTTAAAGGACTTTAAATCAAAGTAGTATCTACATTTATCGTCCCTAAATCCGAAAATTTTAAAAAACTCTATAACCTTTCGTTCATAGTCATCAAATTTCTCATTCTCCTTTAGAATTTCTATAACTAAACTGTTGTAGGATTTCTTAACACTTACGATTCCTCTTCTAATAAAATCTAAAACAGTTGAGAAAAGGGCATTTTCATCACCAGATAGGGCATCTCTATTAAAAAGAAGGTTAACAACATAAGGCTTTCTTTTAGGATTTGGAACGTAACTTAAAAAACTCGGAACCAAAAACTCCTTTTCCCTACCAAATTTCAAGTAGAACAAATAGAAGAAAATAGGGTAGAGAAGAACAATTATAAAAAGGAAAGTTTTAAAAACGTCATAAAAAAGTCTTACAGTAAAAAGTCCTTTATTTGCTTCCAATGTTTTGGTATCTACATCAGTTGTTCTGTAGAAAAATCCGTTAATATCTGTTGGTTTAAGTAACAGTTCCACTCCAACAATACTGTTTAACGGTGACAGACCAGTTAAAAAGATTTTATTTCCATTCCTTTTTAAATCCCAGTTTGTAACGTGAGGAAAAACCTCCTTAACCATTCCCCTTGGGTCATCAATCTCAACAAAAACCTTTCTGTAAAAGATGTGTTTATCTCCCAGTCTAAGATTCAAGTGGAGAAATTTCCCATCAGATTCAATTGGGGGAAACACCGTATAGAGGAGTCCTAAGTTGTATCTACCAGAGGAAAATCTGTTAGGATTAACCATTCCTACTTCATTCTGTTCAGCAAGTTTTCTAACCAGAAATTTAGACTGAGGATTTGAAAAACTTCCAAAAATTCTTCCCTTAAAGTCCTTTACATACCAATCGTACAGTCCTTTACTGTAAATAGTTTCATCCAATCTAATGTAGGGACGGTTTATTTTCTCTCTGTATGTGAGCGGAGCTCTCCAAACTCTGTATAGCATTTGAAATTTCTTGTCCTCTTTTACAAAGTAGGTAAAATCTTCAGAAAGGTTAATTTCCTTATCCAGACTTATTACTGCTGAATAATCAGCAAAGATTGAGGAGAAAATTAACCTGAGGTCATTTATTTTTGTTAGGTAGAAGCTTATAGCAGAAGAGATAGAAAAAAGGATAAGACCAATGATTAGGTATTTCTTTTCTTTCATACTACCATTTCAAATTGGGAATTTGATTTATCCTATCCTCAAACTCTAAGTACTCCATCTTTCTAAATCCAAAAGTTGAGCCAATCAAGTTTGAGGGAAACGTATCAAGCATAGTGTTGAATTCCTGAACGATATTGTTATAGGTATACCTGTGCCTTGCAATTTCATCTTCTAACTCATTAATTGAGTTATTAATATCCTTAGCAAGGCTTGAGGTCTTTAGGTCTGGATAGTTCTCAACAGAAACGAGAATGTTTCCAAGAATTTGCCTCGACTCTCTGTCTAAACTGTCAATATCCCTTGCTGTATTAGCTTTAAAAACAGAACTCCTCAGTTGAGTAATTCTTTCAAGCGTTTCCTTTTCAAAGGACGCATAGCTTTTAACACTATCAACTAACTGAGTTAATAAATCTAACCTCTTTTTAAGGGCTACCTTTATCTGACCTAACGTAGCTTCAGCTCCGTTTTTCAACTTTTGAAATCTGTTGTAGACAGTTATTACATAGAACAAAACAGAAATGAACAGGATTAAAGCAGCAATAGTTATTAAGGATTTCATAATTAATTTCCTACATACTGTTTAAACTTGAATTTAATACATCACTACTCCTCCTTCAAAACCTCCTTCGGGTCTACAGAGAGAGCTCTCACTGCAGGGTAGACTCCCGAAATTAGACCGATTAACAATGAAAGAACTATCGAGAAAAAGGCTTCCTTTAAGGGAATATAAACAGGCCAGTGGGCAACCTTCGTTATTCCAAAGACAAGAAGGGCGGAGATGGAAGCTCCCATCAGAGCTCCAACCGACGAAAGAAAGGTAGCCTCGTAGAGAAACTGGATAAAAATTGCCCCCTTTGTAGCTCCAAAGGCCCTTCTAATCCCTATTTCAACGTACCTCTCGTAGACCGACAGTGTAAGAACTGCAATTATTCCCAGAGCTCCCGTCCCAAAGGATATGAAAGAGACAATTAGAGACAGCTTTTTAAAAACGTCCATTGCCTGCTTTTGTGTGTTTACCAAGTCCTCGTACTTGTTGACAGAAAAGTCCTTCTTTTTGTGTCTTTTGAGGAGCAGCCCTTCAACTTCCTTTTTAACTGTGTCAACAAGTTTTGGAGAGTCTGGAAGAACGTAGATTCCATCTATGTAGTCAACGTTTGAAATTCTCTTAACGGCAGAACTTATCGGTATATAAACTCTATCGTCCAAGTTTTCTCCACCTAGGTCCGTTCCCTTCTTTTTAAGAACTCCAACAATTCTGTAGGGAGCATTAAATAGGTAGATAACCTTTCCAACCGGACATGTATTCCCGTAGAGCTCCCTTGCAACACTGTATCCCAAGACAGCCCTCTGAGAAATCCCATCAACATCTTCCTTGTTTAAAAACCTTCCACACAGGAGCTCCAAATTGGCAATATTTCTATACTCCGGCCAGACACCATAAACAGAGGCACTGTAGGATTTTCCTCCGTAGTGAACGTTGGGAGATACCTTTTTGTAAGGAGAGACGTAGAGGACATCGGGACACTTTTCCTTGATTGCCTCTGCATCGGATATCTTCAGCGTAGGATAGAACGACAGTTGAATAGTCCTTCCGCCTAAGTTCTTAACATCTCCGGGAAGAACAACTAAAACGGATGAGCCCATCTTGCCTATGACAAACTCTACCCTTTTTTTCATTGCAGACGAAATTCCCAACATGAGGGTAAGCGTAAAGACACCAATTGCGATTCCTATGATGGAAAGTGAGAACCTCTTTTTATTTTCAGAAGCGTAGGATAGAAGAGCTTTTAACATTAAGCCTTCCTCCTGAGAGCTCTAACAGGCTCAAAAGAGGCCGCCTTTTTTGCAGGAAAGTAGACAGCAAAGAGGCAAACGATAAGGGAGAAGAGAGAGGATATAACAAAGGCTTTTAAAGGGTAGACAACAGGAATGTTTAAAAGAGGAAGGAGCTTTCCTATTAAGATGTAACCTACAATGACTCCAAAAATTGAGGAAATTACAGATATTAAAACGGCTTCGTAGAGAATCCTGTAGAGAATCTCTCTCCCTGTTGCTCCTAAAGCCCTTCTCAGTCCAATTTCCCACTGTCTCACCTGTATATTTATATAAAAAATCGACGAAAGGACAAATCCCCCTATTACTAATGCCGTTGTTGAGGCAATTCCTAAAAACAGAGCAAGAGTCGCAGATAGCATTGATAGAAATTTCTTAACAACGGTCGGTGTTATAACCATGAATTCGTCCGGTTTGTGGTGTTTAAGTAGAATCTCTCTCGTTTCAGAAACTATTTTGTTGTAGCTATCCAAATCCAAAACCCTAAACCTGATAATGCTTATATGCCCGTAGGTCTTTTCGATAACCCTGTCAAAAACGGGAAAAGGAATAAAGACTCTGTTGTCCAAATTGTGGCCGTTCGGAGTCTTTCCCTTCTTTTTATAAACTCCTACCACTCTAAAAGGGGTTTTTCCAACCAAGAGGGTCTTTCCAACTGGGTTCTGGTTTGGCCATAGAAAATCGCTAACGTCGTGTCCAACAACAGCAACCTTTCTCAAATTCTGAAAATCACCCTCGGTAAATCCCCTTCCCTCCTCAACTCTGTAGTCCCAAGAAATTAGCCAGTCTCTACCAACTCCAAAAACAGAGGAAAACTTTGACTGGGAAAGGCTTGAAACCATAGTCATAGGTTTAACAACTCCGTAGGTCAGCGCAAATATTCCCTCTAATCTCCCAATTTCCTTTACATCCTCTAACGTTAAGTTTCTAAAGCCACTCCTTGGACCCTTTTTAACAGAACCGGAAACTATTAAAACAGAATCTGGACCTAACTTCTGAATTATTCTGTTAGCAAGTAATGAACTTCCTTCTATTGACGCAACAATTAAAACAACAGAAACGACACCGAAAACTATTCCCGAAATTCCAAAGAGGGTTCTCAGCCTGTTGTGAACGAGTGAAAGGATGAGCTCCTTTATCAGAAATCTACTCATCCAACGATGGCTCCATCCTGAATTCTAATGACCCTTTTGGCCTGTCTTGCCACTTCAGGGTCGTGTGTAACAACCACTACTGTTTTTCCCTCAGAGTTAAGCTCCTTGAAAATCTCAAGAACTGCCCTTCCGGAAGCCGTGTCCAACTGTCCTGTCGGTTCATCTGCAAGAATAATCTCTGGAGAGTTAATCAGAGCTCTCGCAATTGCAGTTCTCTGTTTCTGTCCTCCAGAAAGCTCCTCCGGTTTAAACGAGAGCCTCTCCTCCATTCCCAAACGGCTTAGAAGTTCCTTTGCCCTCTCCTCAGGAGAAACTTTTGAAAAGAGCTCCCTTCTCCTTTCCTTCGGAAGGTACTCAACCGGTAGGACAACGTTGTCCAAAACGTTGAGGTAGGGAACAAGGTAAAATGCCTGGAAGACAAAGCCTATGTATTCAGCCCTTAGCTTTGAAAGTTCCTCGTCTGAGAGCTCCAAAACGTTCCTCCCGTCCAAAATGTACTCACCACTTGTAGGCCTGTCCAAACAGCCCAAAATGTACATCAAGGTTGACTTTCCCGAACCTGAAGGTCCCATTATAGAGACAAACTCCCCCCTCTCTATCGAAAGGTCTATTCCCTTTAAAACCTCAACCTCTAAATCCCCCTGTCTGTAAACCTTCCTGACGTTACGGAGCTCTATCAGCGCCATCCTCTTCCTCAGGGACAAAGTCTATCGAAGCAGAATTTATACAGTAACGAACGCCCTTTTCAGTATATCCCTCCCCGTAGAAGACATGTCCCAAGTGTGCTCCACACCTTGAACATACAACCTCAATCCTGTCATCTGGAAACTCCTCAGGAATTTCCTTTACAGAACCGGGAATTGAACTATCAAAGGAAGGCCAGCCAGAGTAGGAGAGGAACTTATCCTCACTCCTAAACAAGGGTTGTCTGCACAGCTTACAGACGTAAACTCCCCTTTCAAAGTGGTTCCAGTACCTGTTTTGAAACGGAGGTTCTGTCCCCTTCTTGAAAATTACCCACCTTTCAAAATCGGTCAGATGGCTATCGTCAAATCTCCTTCTCAACAACAACCTCCTTCTTTATACGGGAAATGAGTTCCTCAAATGCAGGGAGAACATCACTTCTAAACCTCCCTGCAACAACAACAACCATTATGTCGTCTCCTACCTTCAACCTTCCCTTGTTTATCCATACCTCAACGGCCTCGATTCCGTCCTTTTTTTCAATCTCAGAGACAACCTCATTCAGTTTTTCACTATCAAAGGAGAGCTCCATCTCGGAAACCCTCTCCCCTGAGCGGGAGCTCTCCCTAACAATTCCGTTGTGAACCAGAATCATCCCCAAGTTTTCAGGATTTGAATTCCTCTTTACCTTATCAATTAACTCATCTACAGACGGCCTCAATGTAGTCCTCCTGTCTATTAACGTTCTTCAGTGAATCCCTTATAAAGTCAAGATGCTGGAATTTCTCAAAGGGAATAGGACGGGAATTTAGTTCCCCGTGGAGCTCCCTCAACTTGTGCCTTCCACTTCTCAGAAACTCCTCAACTTTCAGCAGTGAAAGTTTTGAGATTACCGTAAACAGCGAGTGAATCCTATTCCCCTCTACAACAACGGCAGGTGGAACCTCAAAGGAGAGCTCCCTAACGAGCTCACCCTTCAAAAGAGGAACGTCGCCTGGAACGAAAACAACCTTCTCAAATTTTGCACTCCTCAGTCCCGTGTAAATTCCGTAAATGGGAGAAAATTCAGGGAAACTTTCAACAACAACTTTTAAATTGTGATAAGTCCTCACCAGCGGTAGAAACTTAAACGGAAATTTAGTTATTAGGATAACCTCAGGAAAATCGATTAGCTCATCAAGAATGTTTGAAATTAAGAACTTTCCTCTAAAGGGAGCTGTGAGCTTATCAGCTCCAAATCGGGAGCTCTTACCACCTGCCAGAACGCATACACTTATCAGTGGCCACCCCCCTGTGCCATCTTAAGGGCGTGTTTAATGAGTGGAGAGAACATTCTCAGGTTCTGTTCCACTCCCCTTGAGGAACCTGGGAGGTTTAGGAGAATACACTCCGGAGAGAGAAGGCCAGCCTTAGCCCTTGACATTATTGCCTTTGGAGTGAACCTAATGCCTAAAATGTGCATAGCCTCAGAGAATCCCACCATCTCCTTTTCAAACAGCTCCTTTGAAGCCTCCGGAGTCACATCCCTCGGGCTGAATCCCGTTCCTCCCGTTGTAACGATTAGATTGGCTCCCATGTCCTTGAACTTTTTAACACTCTCTTTAATCCTCTCCTTATCGTCTGGAACGATTTCGTAGCCGATAATTTCAGCCCCAAACTCTCTTAGTATTTCCTGAGCCAACTTCCCACTCCTGTCCTCCTTCTCTCCCCTTGAAGCCGAATCGCTCACAGTTATAACAGCAGCCTTCAACCCCCTTAAATCCTCAGCCCAGTCCGATTTTCCTCCACTCTTTGAAACTAACTTAACTTCCTCAATAACCATGTTCTTATCGTAGGCCTTACACATGTCGTAAATGTTTAAAAGCGCCATGAGACAGGCATTCATAGCCTCAACCTCGTAACCCGTCCTCCAAATTCCCCTGACCTCTGCCTCAACCTCAACGTAGTCCTCTCCAACCTCTGTCTTGACCTCTATGTGGTCTATTGGGATAGGATGGCAGAATGGCATGAGCTCTGAGGTCTTCTTTGCCCCCATTATTCCAGCTATCTGAGAGGCTGAAAGGACGTCTCCCTTCGGAATTTCCCTATTAACAATTTTCTTAACAGTTTCGGGAGACAGTCTAATCCTTCCCTTTGCCCTTGCCGTTCTCAAATTGTCAAACTTTGTTGAAACGTCTATCGTTCTCATGGAAAACCTCCTGAAATTTCGTAGATTCTATTTTAGTATCATTTCCCAACACTCTCTCTGTTCGAGGTTAGGTTGAGGCGGTTAGTTACATTTTTATCTATTATGCTCTTTTGTACTTCAGAATCTCTCGGCTCAGGTTTAAACCCAGAAAATCTGAAGAAACTCGTTGAGAAAAACTCGTTGGACTTAAAAATATCAAGGGAACAGGTCAAACAGCAGGAGTTTCAAAGAAGGGCAACACTCAGAGAGTTCTTCCCTAAAGTCAACCTCTCCTTCAGTTTTCAGGAGTTCTATCCAGACTTTAAGGAAAACTGGAATCAGAACTACAGCTATGGAGTTTCTATCAACTCTGAAGTCTTGAACTTAAAAAGGAGCGTGGAGCTCTCTATAGACTCAAAAGAGATAGAGGAACTCAAGGAAGCCTTAAAGGAAATTTTCCTAACGGTTTACTACGAAGCACTGAAGAAGCTCTACCAACTTAAGTTCTACGACGAACAGATAAAAATCAGGAGAACAATCCTTAAAAACTCTAAGGAGATTCTCTCTGTCGCAAGGGAGAAGTACAAACAGGGACTTGTAATGGTTACCGACGTTTTAAAGGCAGAGTCTGAAGTTGAAAGTGCAGAGAGCTCCCTGATTGAGGCTGAAAACGACTACAGAAAGAAGTTTTCAGAACTAAATGCCCTCTTAGATTTTTCCTTAAAAAAGGTAGAAAAACCCGACTTTGAGTTCTCAGATGAGCCGATAGATAAAACGTTAAAAGAGCTCCTCAAAACAGCCTTTAAACTGAGGCCTGAGATAAAAAAGGCTGAGGAGAAGGTTAGAATTGAAAGGGAAAGAGTAAAACTTGTGGAGAGAACCCTTTCTCCTACCCTCTCTATTTCACTGTCTGCAGAGCGCTCCGGAACTGAATTTCCTGGAGATAAGTCCTACTCTGCAGGAATTACACTCTCCTACCCAATATTTGACAGTGGAGAGACAAAGTACAGAGCTCTCTCTCAGAAGTCCTCACTGATTCAGTCGGAGTTAAATCTCAGAAAGGTTAAAAACTCTGTAAAGTTAGAGGTCATAAATGCCCTAAGTGACGTTGAATCTGCCTACAAAAAGCTAACTTCTGCTAGGAGCTCCCTCAAATACTCACAAAAGGCTTACGATAGAGCTCTAAACGAGTACAAGTTAGGTGTTTCAGACATTGTTCTTCTCCTGCAGACACTCAACTCTTTGAAAGAGGCAGAGGAGAGTTACGTGAGAGCCCTTTACGAGTACAACCTATCAATAGTTTCCCTCAAAAAGGCAACAGGAGAGCTCGTCGGAGGTAAAAATTGAAAAGGTTACTTGCCCTTTTATTAGCACTTTTAGTTGGAATAGGAGTTTTTCTCAAGTTAAAAACCAAAAAGGTTACCCTCGTTCCAACAAAGGTCGTTGAAGTAAAGAGGGGAGAGGTAAAGAGAGTAATTGATGCGACCGGTATAGTGAAGCCTCAGGTAGGAGCAGAGATAAAGGTCGGAGCAAGGATTTCTGGAACGGTCGTTGAGGAGAACGTTAAGGTAGGAGATATCGTTAAAAAGGGCGATTTAATAGCCGTAATAGACAACAGGGAACTAAAGGCAGAGCTTGAGAGGGCAAGGGCAAATCTAAAGGAGGTTGAGAAAACGTATCCAAGGAGAATAAGGGAACAGGAGTTAAAGGTTAAGTCTGCAGAGTCTGAACTTCTCTCTGCCAGGTCAAAATTAAAGGCTGAGGAGGAGAATTTAAGGTTAAAGAGGTGGGAGTTTGAGAGACAGAAGAGGCTCCTCTCAATAGGTTACACGACGGAGGAAAAGTTCAAGAGGGCCAAGGCAGAGTTAAAGAGGGCGGAGAGTTCCTTTAAGTCAGCCTTAGAAAGTGTAAAAAAGGCCAAGTTCAACCTAAAGGCTCAGGAAGAGGAGCTAAAGAGGTTAAGGGTAGAGTACGCTCAAAGCCTTAAAAAGGCCAAGGAATCACTTAAGGAAGCAGAGGTAAGGTACTCCTACTCCTACATTTACGCCCCTATTAGCGGAGTTATCTCCTTTGTCTCAACACAGAAGGGAGAAACTGTTGTTGCAGGATTGAACGCTCCCCAGTTCGTAACAATCTTGGACCCAAAAAAGCTTGAGAACTGGGTCTACGTTGACGAAACAGAGATTGGAAAAGTAAAGAAGGGAATGGACGTTGAGTTTACGGTTGATGCCTACAGAAACAAAGTGTTTAAGGGAAAGGTTGTTGAGATATATCCAAAGCCAAAGATACTCAACAACGTTGTCTACTACATAGTCGTTGTAAGGGGCTTTAAGGACGAAGAACTCCTAAGGCCTGAAATGACCACACACAACAGAATAATTGCCGGAGTTAAGAAGAACGTTCTGGTTGTCCCAAATGGAGCAGTCAAGTGGAAGAATGGGAAGTACGTAGTTTACAAGCTTTTGGGAAAGAGAATAGTTGAGGTTCCGGTTGAAGTAGGCTGGAGTGACGACAGATTTACGGAGATAAAGAAGGGATTAAGGGAGGGAGACAGAGTAGCTCTTTCCGTAGTTAAAAAGGGTTAGCGTGTTGAAGTTCAGAAAGAAGGTGGACACCCTAAAATAAGATTTGAACTCCAACAAAAGGAGGTGTCCACCAATGAAACAATTAAAGAAATTCAAA
>NZ_FXTM01000017.1 GCF_900182585.1 Balnearium lithotrophicum
ATTTAGGTATCTGAACTTTTACAACTTCGTTAGGCCTCATCAAAGTCTCGGTTATAAGACTCCAGTAGAGAAGTTTGAGGAATATATTAAAAAACTCCAGGGTGTCCACCATGTATTGAACGAGAACACTTCCTTGAATGTAGGAAATTTGAGTATTAATTTAAAGTGTGAATTAATTGGAAGAAAGGGGCTATGGGTATCGTAAAGAAGACTGTTTCGTTACCTCAGAGTTTATACAGGGAAGTGGAAAGAATTGAGAGCTCCAAAAACTTTAGTAAGGTGGTTCAGAGAGCTCTCAAGGAGTATTTGGAAAAGAGAAAGAGAGAAAAAATTTTATCCTTTGCGGGAAGCCTTAGAGATTGGGAAGTTGAGGACGGAAGGGAATTTGTAGAAAAACTTAGGGAAGAAGAAATTGAAGCAGAGAGGGAAAGGGAAAGCAGTTGGGATACATAATTGATACTGATGTATGTATTGATTTTTTAAAGGGGATGGATTTTGCAGTAGAGTTGTTTTCAGAGTTGCTTAGAGAAGGAGAAGTTTTTCTGAGCATATTAACCCACTATGAGCTTCTTAAAGGAGCTTACACCGAAAAAGAGAGAAAAATTATTAAAGATTTTGTCAGTATGTTTAAGATTTTAAATTTAAACGGTAACATTATTTTTACCGCATCGGAATTTTATAGAAAATATAGAAAAAGAGGAATTACTCTTTCAAATATAGACTGTCTTATTATGGCAACTGCTAAGGAATACGGTTTAAGAATAGTAACAAGAAATGTAAGACACTATCCTGAAAACGAACTTCTGTCGGAATTTTCAAGGAAATTAAAAGGAATTGAATAGAAAATGGAATTGGGAAAGAATGAAGAATTTAAAGAGACCGAAATAGGGCTTATTCCAAAGGATTGGGAAGTTGTGAGGTTGGGGGATTATATAACGCAATCTAAAGAAAAGAATAAACAAAATTTGAATATTCCTGTTTATACTGTATCTAAGGTGTATGGATTTGTGTTGTCAGAAGAATTTTTTAGCAAAAAAGTTTATAGTAAAAACTTGAGTAACTATAAAATAGTTAGAAATAATTATTTTGCTTACAATCCATATCGTATTAATGTAGGCTCTATAGCTCTATTTATGGATAATATTGGTTTAGTAAGTCCAGCTTATCTTGTTTTTAAAGTCAAAGATGCCAAAAAGTTAAACTCAAGATTCCTATTATATTTGTTAAGAACTACTAAATATACACAGGAAATTAAAAGATTTTCAATGACTCGAGGAAGTGTTAGAAGGAGTTTAAGTTTCAAGGACTTATCTGAATTTAAAATTCCTCTTCCGCCGATTTCGGAGCAGAAGGCAATTGCAGCTGTTTTGGATAAGGTCAGGGAAACGATAGATAAAACGGAAGAAGTTATAAATTCATTAAAAGAGTTTAAAAAATCATTAATGAAGCACCTTTTTACATACGGAGCAGTCCCTGTTGACGAAGTTGACAAAGTTAAACTTAAAAAAACGGAAGTTGGGTTAATTCCTGAACATTGGGAAATAAAACAGTCCAAAGATGTTTTTTATAAAATCACTGATGGAACTCATGATACTCCTAAGAAATTAGACAAAGGTATTCCTTTAATTAAATCAAAACAAATAAAAAATGGAAAAATAGATTTTAGAAAAGTAGATTACTTTATAAGTCAAAATGATTATGAACTTATAAATAAAAGGAGCAAAGTTAATAAAGATGATATTTTAATTTCTATGATAGGAACAATAGGAGAGGTTGCTTATGTGGAAGATGAACCTAAGTTCGCAATAAAGAATGTAGGATTATTTAAAACTAATTTTGGTGATAAGAGAATTTCAAAATTTCTATTTTACTATTTCCAAAATACGAATTGCCAAAATTGGATATGGAAAAATATCTCTGGAACAAGTCAAAAATATTTAACTTTAACTAAATTAAAGCAACTTCCTATTCCTCTTCCGCCGATTGATGAGCAGAAAGAAATCGCGGAGATTCTGACCAAGTTGGACGATAGAATCGAAGCAGAGGAGAGGAAGAAGGAGGCTTTGGGGGAGCTCTTTAAAACCCTCCTCAACGAGCTTATGACCGGAAAAAAAAGATTAAAAAAGGAATTTGTTGAGAAATTTGGGGAGTAAAATGGAGTTTGGAAGTGAGAGAGGAGCGGTTCAGAACAGAATAATCAAGTACTGCTCAGATATTGGCTGGGAGTATTTAAGTCCAGAGGAGGCTCTTACCTACAGGAACGGAGAGGGAAACATTCTCCTAAGGGAGATATTTATAAGACAGATTCTCAATCTAAATCCAAAGTTGGAATATGAAAACGCTGAGGAAGTTGTTAGAAAGTTAGAGAGAATTCCCTCGAACGTAGAGGGAAACCTTACGGCATGGGAGTACCTGAAGGGATTAAAACAGGTGTTCGTTCAGGACGAAAACAGGGAGATAAACGTAAGGCTCTTAGATACGGAAAACTTCAGGAACAATGTCTTTCACGTAACGGATGAGCTTAAATTTGTAAGTGGTAACAAAACAAACAGGTACGATTTAGTTTTCTACGTAAACGGCTTCCCTATTCTACTGATAGAGACAAAAGCGGCTTACAAAATAAATGGACTCTCCGAAGCCTTTGAACAGATTAAGAGATACCACTGGGAAACGCCGGAAGCCCTCTCGCTTTTACAGCTCTTTTCGATAACTCACTTAATAGACTTTTACTACTCGGCAACCTGGAATCTGTCTGCAAAGGATTTAAACAGGTGGAAGCACAAAGAAGAATTTGATTTTGAGCACCTTATAAAGACGTTCTTTGACAGAAAAAACATTCTGAAAATTGTTACAGACTACATTCTCTTTGTTAAAAAGGACGATAGGCTCAGCAAGGTTGTTTTAAAGCCTCACCAGATTAGGGCAGTTGGTAAGGTTGTTGATAGGGCAAGGGATAGGAGGAAAAGGAGGGGACTTGTATGGCACACTCAGGGAAGCGGTAAAACCTACACAATGATAACTGCCGCAAAGCTCATACTTGAAAGCCCTGAATTTGAAAACCCTACGGTTATAATGCTTGTTGATAGAAACGAACTTGAACAGCAGCTTTTCAACAACCTCTCCTCCGTTGGGCTTGAAAACGTAAGGGTTGCAATGTCTAAAAGGGACTTGAAAAAACTCCTCATTGATGATTACAGGGGGCTCATAGTTTCAACAATTCACAAGTTCCACCTGATGCCAAAGGATGTGAACAGGAGGAGAAACATTTTCGTTTTTATAGACGAGGCTCACAGAACAACGGAGGGGGATTTAGGAACCTACTTAATGGCAGCCCTTCCTAATGCAACGATTATAGGGTTTACAGGAACGCCGAGGGATAAGACTAAACACGGAAAGGGAACCTTTGTTACGTTCGGTATAGATGACCCTCCTTACGGATACTTGGACAAGTACAGCATTTTGGAGTCAATAGAGGATGGAACAACCTTAAAAATAAACTACACGCTTGCCGAAAATTCACTCCTTCCGTCAAAAGAGGTTCTTGAAAGGGAATTTTTAAACCTAAAGGAAATTGAAGGGGTCAGCGATATAGAGACGCTGAACAGAGCTCTCTCTAAGGCAACAACTTTAAAGAACCTCCTCAAAAACAGGGAGAGGATAGACAGAATTGCTCAGTTTATCTCAAAGCACTTTAGGGAAAACGTTGAACCTATGGGATACAAGGCTTTTATTGTTGCAGTTGATAGGGAAGCCTGCGCAATCTACAAGGAAGCCCTCGATAGATACCTTTCTCCCGAATACTCGGAGGTTGTTATAAGTAAAAACCACAACGACCCTCCAGAGCTAAAGAGGTACCACCACACCGAGGAGGAGGAAAGGTTAATAAGGCGGAGATTCAAGGAGGAGGAAACTCCGAAAATACTGATAGTTACCGAAAAGTTACTGACGGGATTTGATGCTCCTATTCTCTACGCCATGTACTTGGATAAACCTATGAGGGACCACGTTCTGCTTCAGGCAATAGCAAGGGTAAACAGGCCTTACGAGGATGAAAATGGTAGAAAGAAACCTGCCGGATTGATTGTTGACTTTGTTGGGATACTTGACAACCTTGAGAGAGCTCTCTCATTTGACAGCAGCGATATCGAAGGGGTTCTGACCGATTTAGAGGTTTTAAAGGGACACCTGAAGGACTTAATGGAGGAGGGAAGGGTCGAGTACCTTTCCATTTTAAAGGGAAAGAGGGGAGATAAGGCCGTTGAGGAGGTTTTAAATGTCTTCAGAGACCAGGAAAAGAGACATAAGTTTTATCAATTCTTCAACGAATTAAAGGCAATCTACGAAATCTTAACGCCAGACCCGTTTTTAAGGCCTTACATAGAGGACTTTGCGCTCTACACGAGAATCTACAGCATTCTGAAGCAGGCCTACGAGAGTGTTGACGTTGGAAAAAAGATACTTGAAAGAGAGTTGAGTGAAAAAATAAAGGAGCTGATAAAGGGAGCTCCTGTTAATGCCACAATAAAGGAAGAGTTGGAGATTGTAGAAATAGACGAGAATACGCTGAAAAAGCTCCTTTCGAGCAAAGCAACCGATACGGAAAAGGTCTTTAACCTCTTAAAGAGTGCCGAACTGACCATCAACAGGAATTTAGAAAAAGAACCCTACCTAATACCCCTTGCAGAGAGGCTTGAGGAGCTTACAAGGGAGTACCACAACAGACAGAAAAATACAAAGGAGATGTTAAACGAGCTGAAGGAATTATCAGAGGAGATAGTAAGGGTAAGAAAGGAGATGAGAGCTCTGGGATTGAGCGTTGAAACATTCACTGTTTATTGGATTTTGAAGAAAATGGGAGTTGAGAGAGCTCTCGACTTTAAGGATAAAATTGAGGAAATTTTTAACGAGCATAAGCTCTGGAAGGTAAATAAAAGCGAAGGTAGAAAGTTGAAAATTGAGCTTACAAAGCTCTTTTTAAATCTCTTGGGAAGTGAGAGGATAAGGGAAGTTACAGAAACGGTTAACAAAATTCTTGAGATACTAAGGAAGTGATGATTTCTAAGGACGAGTTCAAAAGGGAAGTCATCAGGTGGGCTGTTAAGTTAAACGTTCAACCTAAGGAGATTCAGATTAGGAAAATGAGGAAAAAGTGGGCAAGCTGCTCCTCGAGGGGAAGACTGACATTCTCATCCGACCTTCTCCTTCAACCTAAGGAGTTCAGGGATGAGGTAATAGTTCACGAACTTTTGCACCTGAAGTACCCAACCCACAACAGGTTGTTTAAAACACTGGTTAAAATTTACACAAAGAAGGATTAAATCTGTTTCAGGAAATTCTCAATTATCTTTATTCCATCCTCGGTTAATATTGATTCGGGGTGAAACTGAACTCCAAATATTGGAAGCTTCTTATGCCTTATTCCCATTATCTCCCTATCGTCTTCGCTCTCTGCGGTTATTTCAAACTCCGAAGGTAGAGTTTCTCTATCTATAACGAGGGAGTGGTACCTTATTGCAGAAAAGGGGTTCTTCATTCCCTCAAACAGAAATTTCCCATCGTGGTGAATCAATGAGGCCTTCCCGTGCATGAGCTTTTTAGCCCTCTTAATTTTCGCTCCGAATGCAAATCCTATCGACTGGTGGCCCAAGCATATTCCTAAAATGGGAAGTTTCCCTGAAAAGTGTCTTATAGCCTCAACAGAAACTCCGGCTTCCCTTGGAGTACATGGACCCGGCGAAATTACAAGTGCTTCAGGCTTCTTTTTCTCAATCTCTTCTACTGTAATTTTGTCGTTCCTGTAAACCTCGATTTCTGCTCCTAACTTTCCAAAGTACTGAACAACGTTGTACGTGAATGAATCGTAGTTGTCTATCATTAAAATCATTCTCTACTCCTTTAGAGCTCTGCAGATTTTACTTCCCCACTCAGAGAGGGCTCTAACGTAGTCCTCAGATGGTATGGGGTTTAAAACTAAAACTCTTCCGCCAATCTCCCTTGCTATCAGTTTGGGAATTTTCTGGTTTGCAAAACTTTCACTTATAACAACCTTTGCTCCTTTCCTTTTGGCCTCCTCTATGACCTCTTTGATCCTTCCAGGTGTAACCTGTTCCTCGGGAGTTCTTGCTATCTCAATTACATCAATTCCAAAGGTTTTAAGGAGAGGCTTCCAGACGGGGTGGAAAATAACAACAGCATTTTCCTTCCTACCCTTTAAACACTCATTAATCCTTCCTAAAAGCTGCTCAATCATCTCTGCGTAGTCGTCAGCCCTCTTCTTGTAGTAGGTCTCCCTTTTTGGATAGAAACTTACGAGCCTCTCTGCCACTTCAAAGTAAACGTCCTCCATCAGAACGGGGTTCATCCAGAGGTGGTAGGCAGGTTCCTTAACTTGAGGGTACTTTTTGGAAAAGAGCACCCCCAGATTGAGAACCTTTTTCCTGTCACTCACGCCCTTTAATGCCCAATCGTCAAGTCCCAATCCGTGAACGATTATTAGCGATGCCTCCTTTTCCTTTTCAATGTCGGATGGCTTTGGTTCGTATCCGTGGGGTGATTCTCCTCCCTTAAGTATTGAGTAGTACCTAAAGTCCGTTCCGCCTATATACTCGGCAACGCTCTTCCAGACTGGGAGGGATGTGACTATCAGGGGTTTATTTCCCTTCTCTGAAATACAGCTAAAGGTTAGGAGAGAAATAAAAAACAGCAGTAGAAACCTCAACATTTAAGCCTCCCGACAACAAATAAACGTAGTATATAATATGCCATTAAACGAAATAAATCAAAAGGTTTATGAGGTTAGAGTATGCTTAAGAGGAAAAAGGCAATTTTAGTCCTTGAGGACGGTACCTACTTTGAGGGATTGAGCTTCGGTGCAGAAGGAGAGACTTCCGGAGAAGTTGTATTTACAACCTCAATGACGGGATATCAGGAGGTCGTTACAGACCCATCTTTTAAGGGTCAGATTGTTACGATGACCTATCCCTTGATAGGAAACGTTGGAGTGAACAGGGAGGACGTTGAATCAGATGGCCCTAAGGCTGAAGGCTTCATCGTTAAGGAGATTTCTGAAATCTACTCAAACTGGAGGGCAGAGGACTCCTTTGAGAACTACCTAAAGAAGCACGGAGTTGTCGGGATTTGTGAGATTGATACAAGGGAACTTGTTAAGAAGCTGAGAAGTGCCGGAACGATGAGGGGGGTCATATCAACCGTTGACCTTGACGTTGACAGCCTCATCTCAAAGGCGCGCTCAATTCCTCCTATGGAGGGCTTAAACTTGGTTGACGAGGTTTCTTGTAAGGAGCCTTACGAGTGGGAGTACGGGACCTGGAGACTTGGGGAAGGTTATCCCAAGAGAGAGGACTTTAAGTACTCTGTAGTCGTTTTAGACTTTGGTATAAGGTACAACATTCTGAGAAACTTGGTGGACGTTGGAATAAAGCCTATCGTTGTTCCGGCAAAAACTCCACCGGAAGATATTTTAAAGATGAACCCGGATGGGATTTTCCTCTCCTGCGGTCCAGGAGACCCTGCTGCAGTTACTTACGCAATTGAGACAATAAAGTATCTGATAGCGACGTACAGAAAGCCAATCTTTGGAATTTGTTTGGGACATCAGCTCACTGCCCTTGCAATGGGAGCATCCACGTACAAGCTGAAATTCGGACACAGGGGAGCAAACCAGCCTGTTAAGAATAAAAGAACCGGAAAGGTTGAGATTACTGCCCAGAACCACGGATTTGCAGTTGACGAGTCAACACTCCCTGACGATTTGGAGGTAACTCACTACTCCTTGAACGATGGAACCGTAGAGGGGTTGAAACACAAGTCAAAACCTCTATTTACGGTTCAGTACCATCCGGAGAGCTCTCCAGGTCCACACGATTCAAGATACCTCTTTAGAGAGTTTGAGAGGTTAATCTCAGATTACAAGGGTAGGTAGTGTGTACGATGTCATAGTTGTAGGATTGGGGCCGGGGGGGATTTCCCTACTAAAGTCCTTGGAGAATTCAAACTTAAAAGTTCTTGCTGTTGAAAGGGGAATTTTTCCTAAAAAGAAGCCCTGTGCCGGAGGGTTAACTCCAAAGGCATACTCTATCTTAAAGGAGAAGTTTCCTGAAATTGATAGAGTTGTCAGAGAAAGAGCCTACGAGTTTTTCCTTTACAACGGTAACAGGGAAGTTGTACTCTCATCAAGGAGGGTTTTAACATACTTAACGGATAGAGCCGAACTTGACCATTTTCTTTTCAACTCTTTGAACCACAGTAAGTTTAGTCTTCATTTAGGTGAGAGTGCTCTCTCGGTAGAAATTGAAGAAGGAAGGGTAAAGCTGAAAACGGAAAAAGATTCCTATGTAGGAAGGGTTTTAGTTGACTCCTCAGGTGTGAACAGCAGAATAGCAAGACAGTTAAACGTTAATAGGGAAATTGGATTTACATACGAAAGGGACCTTAAAGTAAGGAAGAACGAGCTTATAGTTGACTTTTCCAACTTTAACTGGGGATACTACTGGGTTTTCCCAAAGGGGGAGTGGGTAACCTCAGGACTTGGGGAGTTTAAAAAGTGGAGTAATCTAAGAGGTAAGCTAATTGAATTTGAAAGAAAACACGGAATTTACGGAAACGTCCTCTGGGAATCAGGCTTCCCCATTCCTGCAGGAAAAAGAAAAAACGATGTTCTAAGAAAAAACGTTCTGTTTGTTGGAGATTCGGGAGGGCTGGTTGACCCTTTAACTGGTGAGGGGATATTCTACGCAGCAAGAAGTGGTATTTTGGCAGGTGAGTGTTTAAAGAGGTTCTTTGAAAAGTTGGATGCAGAGGAGCTCAAAAGCTATAAAAGGAAAATTGACAGGGAGTTTGGTGGGGAATTTTTCTGGGCAAGGGTTGTTGGGAAATTGTTTTTTTCCTTTAGAGGTTTAAATCTTTCGTTGGTTGAAAGGTCTGAGAAAATTGCTAACTTAACGGCAGAGCTCCTTTCTGGTGAAGTTCCGTACAGAAAAGCTCTAATGAGGTACGCGGGAATTTTACTTAGAGCTCCCTTCAGGAGGTAGTATGCTTCAGGTTTCAATAAAGAGGGGAAGGGAAAAGAGGATAAGGGGATTTCACCCCTGGGTTTATAAACACGAGATTCTATCATTTTCGAGAAAGCCCAAGCCGGGAGAGCTCTGCATTGTCAGGGATTACAGGGGAGGCTTTCTTGCTAAAGGTTACATAAATCCGGAGAGCTACATTTCTGTGAGAATTCTCACGTTTAAGAAGGAAGAGGAGATTGACTACGACTTCTTTGTAAGGAGAATTTCGGAAGCCCTTGAGTACAGAAGGAGTTTGGTTCCTGAGGACTGTACAGCCTTCAGGCTCATCCACTCTGAGGGAGACTACCTTCCAGGTCTGATAGTTGATTACTATTCTGGCTACTTGGTCGTTCAGGTAACCACACTTGGAATGGAAGTTTTAAAGGAGAAAGTAGTTAGAGCTCTAATAGATGTTGTAAAACCAAAGGGAATCTACGAAAAGTCAACCGTTCCTACGAGGGAGCTTGAGGGGCTTCCCTTAGTTGAAAAGCCCCTGTACGGGGAGATTCCTGAAAGGGTTGTAATCTTAGAGAATGGAATAAAGTTCAACGTTCAGATAGTTGGGGGACAGAAGACGGGCTACTTCTTGGACCAGAGGGAGAATAAGCTTCTCTTTTCAAGGGAGTTTGTAAGTGAGGGAGATAGGGTTTTGGACGCCTTCTGCCACCTTGGGGGATTTGGACTCCATGCAGCCGTAATAGGAAAGGCTTCTGAGGTTGTTGCCCTCGATAGTTCTCAGCTTGCACTTGATTTGGCGAGGGAAAATGCAGCTCTAAACGGGGTTGAGGACAGATTTACCTTTGTAAAGGGTGATGCTTTTAAAGTTTTGAAGGAGATGTCCTTAAAAGGTGAAAAGTTTGATTCAATAGTTATTGACCCTCCGGCATTTGCAAAGAGTAAAAAGGTTTTAGAGCAAGCAAAAAGAGGATACAAGGAGCTTTTCTTAAGAGGGTTAAAGATGTTAAAACCCGGAGGGAGCATTGTCGTCTGTTCCTGCTCTCACCACGTTACTCCTCCGATTTTAGAGGAGATTCTCCAGTCTGCAGCCTTTGATACGAGAACACCGTTAAAGGTTTTATACACAACGTACCAATCAAAGGACCATCCGTTTGTCCTACAGATTCCCGAGTCGAGGTACTTAAAGTGCATATTTGCAAGGAGTTTCCCTTGGGAGGTTTGAATTGATTAGGAAGGCCGTTATTCCTGTGGCGGGATTGGGAACGAGGTTTTTGCCGGCAACGAAGGCCCAGCCTAAGGAGATGCTTCCTTTGGTGGATAAGCCTGTAATCCAGTACATAGTCGAGGAGGCTGTAGCTTCAGGAATAAAGCAGATAATATTTGTTACGGGAAGACACAAGAGGGCAATTGAGGACCACTTTGATAGAAACTTGGAGCTTGAGAGAAACTTAGAGGAAAAGGGGAAGTTGGAGCTCCTGAAAGTAGTCAAGGAGATTCCGGAGGTTGCCGATTTTATCTACATAAGACAGAAGGAGCCTTTAGGTTTGGGACATGCAATCTTGACGGCTGAACCCGTTGTGGGAAACGAGCTCTTTGCAGTTTTGTTGGGTGACGACGTTATGGTTTCAGAGGTTCCTGCGACAAGTCAACTTATCGAGGTTTTTAACAGGTACAAGTGTTCAGTTTTGGGCCTTCAGGAGGTTCCGAAGGAGGATGTCAACAAGTACGGTATAGCCTCAGGAAAGGAGATAGAGGAGGGAATATTTAAGTTGGATGAGCTTGTTGAAAAACCAAACATTGATGAGGCTCCATCAAACTTAGCCATTGCAGGAAGGTACATTTTAACTCCCGGCATATTTGATGCCTTAAGGAGAACGCCAGTTGGGAGGGGAGGAGAGATTCAGCTTACAGATGCCATTAGGATACTATCTGAGAGGGAAGCTGTATATGGTAGGATTTTAGAGGTTAAGCGTTACGATACAGGAGACAAGTTGGGCTTTCTTGAGGCAACAGTTGATTTTGCTCTAACGAGGGAGGATTTGAGGGAACCGTTCCTCAAGTTCCTAAAAGAAAAAATTGAAAAGGAGTTAAGAAATGGCAGAGATAATTCAGGAGGGAATGGTTAATCAACCAAACCTACCAGAGGAGCTCCCTCTACTACCGTTAAGGGACGTTGTTGTTTTTCCAATGATGATAGCTCCCCTCTTTGTTGGAAGGCCCTTTTCACTAAATGCAGTTGAAGAGGCATTGAGGGAGCACAAGTTAATTTTTCTGGCTACTCAGAAGAACAAGGAGATTGAGGAGCCGACGAGGGAGGAGCTCTACGACTACGGTACAGTTGCAGTAATCCTCAAAGCAATGAGGATGGGGGACGGTAGAGTAAAGATTTTGGTTCAGGGGCTCGGAAGGGCAAAGATAAAAGAACTGAAAAAGGAGGACGGCCTCTATAGAGCTCTCTTAGAGCACGTTGTTGAGCCGGAGTACAGGGCAAGGAGCATTGAGGAGGAAGCCCTCATAAAGTTAGTAAAGGACCAGATTGAGAGGGTCGTTGCATTAGGAAAGCAGATTCCACCCGACATGGTTGCAATTCTCCGTTCGATAGAGGACCCTGGAAGGCTTGCAGACCTCATAGCCGCTCAGATTGACCTTTCAACCGAGGAAGCTATTGAGATTCTGTCAACAGAGGACCCCATAGAGAGGCTCAAAAAGGTAAGTGAGAGGTTGGAGCACGAGATAAAGGTTCTTGAGGTTCAGGAACTCATAAGGACAAAAGCCCGTGAGTCTATGGAGAAGGAACAGAGGGAGTACTTCTTAAGGCAACAGTTAAAGGCCATTAGGAAGGAGTTAGGAGAGGAGGAGGAAAGGAGCAAGGAGATTGAGGAGTACAGGGAGAAGATAAAAAAGGCAAAAATGCCTAAAGAAGTGGAGGAGTCGGTTTTAAAGGAGCTCTCAAGACTTGAGAAGATGCACCCCGAATCTGCAGAGGCAGCCGTTTTAAGGACCTGGCTTGAGTGGATGATTGAGCTTCCCTGGTCTAAGAGGACAAAGGACAGGTTGGACATAGAGAGGGCAAGGAAGATACTTGATGAGGATCACTACGATTTAGAAAAGCTGAAAAATAGAATCTTAGAGTACTTGGCAGTTAAATCTCTCATAAAGAAGAGAAGGAAGAGGATAAAGGAGGTAAAACAGCCTACAATTTGCTTCGTCGGTCCTCCGGGAGTAGGAAAAACATCCTTGGCCCGCTCAATAGCAAGGGCTTTGGGAAGGAAGTTTGTGAGAATTTCCTTAGGTGGCGTCAGGGACGAGGCTGAAATAAGGGGACACAGGAGAACCTACGTTGGAGCTATGCCTGGAAAGATTATTCAGGCTTTGAGGAAAGCCGGAACGAAGAATCCCGTAATTCTCCTTGATGAGATAGATAAGATGTCCTCCGACTTTAGAGGGGACCCTGCTGCAGCCCTCTTGGAGGTTCTTGACCCCGAACAGAACAGGGAGTTTGTTGACAACTACATAAACCATCCTTTTGACCTTTCGGAGGTTCTCTTTATTGCAACGGCAAACACCCCACACACGATTCCGGAGCCTCTCTACGATAGGTTAGAGGTTTTAAACATTCCCGGATACACAGAGTACGAGAAACTCCAGATAGCAAAGAGGTACATCGTTCCTAAGCAACTTAAAAATCACGCCCTTACAGAGAACGACATAGAGTTCACAGATTCGGCAATCCTCCACATCATAAGGCACTACACGAGGGAGGCAGGAGTAAGGAACTTAGACAGGAGAATTGCCGCCGTCTGCAGGAAGGTGGCTCTCTGGATAAGTGAGGGTAAGGAGAAGAAGTACAGAATAACTAAAAAGTTGGTCGAGAAGATTTTGGGAGCTCCAAAATTCATCCCGGAGGTTGAGCTTGGGGAGGATGAAGTAGGAGTTGCAACAGGCCTTGCATGGACGCCTGTTGGTGGGGACGTTCTGTTTATTGAGGCAATAGTAACAAAGGGAAGTGGAAGACTAATCTTAACGGGAAGACTTGGTGACGTTATGAAGGAGTCTGCCCAGGCTGCCTTGGGATTCATAAAGGCCAATGCAGATAAGTACGGGATAAAGAAGGACTTTTCAAAGATAGACATTCACGTTCACGTACCCGCTGGTGCAATTCCAAAGGATGGGCCGTCTGCAGGAATAACAATTGCAACTGCAATGCTCTCGGCCCTAACTGAGAGGAAGGTTAGGAAGGAAGTTGCAATGACGGGAGAGATAACCCTTGGAGGAAAGGTTCTTCCCGTGGGGGGACTAAAGGAAAAGATACTTGCAGCCTTAAGGTACGGAGCTAAAACCGTTATCCTCCCTGAGAAGAACAAACAGGAGGTCATGGAGGAGCTCCCCGAGGAGGCCAAGAAGAAGATTAAACTCGTATTTGTTAACAGAGTTGAACCTGTCTTTGAACTTGCTCTTTACCCTGAGGAAAAGAAAGGAAGAACTAAGAGGAAAAAATCCTCCTGATTATTCCTTTAACTTCCGGGAGGGAACGTTTTACCCTCTCGGAGAGTCCCTTCTTAAATGTATTAATGTTCTCAGCTTCAACACCTATAAAGTAGATTTCCATTGACATTTCATCTCTGAAAAGTTCGTATCCAAGCTTTAGAACAGAGTTTAAAGAGAGTGTATGACTTTTGGAGTTATTTACTTTGAGATTTTCAGAACTTAATTTAAAGAAAATTATCTCTCCAGGTTTTTTTCCCAACTTTACTGCATCAACGAAAACAACTTTTTCCTTTTTCAGGATTTTGTTTATGAGGTCGGACGTAGGAGCAAGGAAGTGAAGGGAGGGAAATTCCTCCCTCAAACTCTCAACAACGTAGTATCCGAAACCATCATCAGAAAAGTTCGGATTTCCAAAGCCTATTAAAAGGTTCATTAGGTATTTCTAATCCTTTTGATAAGTTTCCCATCCTTTGAGTAGATTAGGAGCTCCGTTCCATACTGGCTCGGATAGGCATGGGTTGCACATGCAAGACACAGGTCGTAAGGTCTGTGAGCCATCTCTATTAGGTTGAGCTTCTCAGGTTCGTACTTTCCATCGTTTAAGTAGTACTCTGCCGCCCTCTTAACGGCCATTTGAATTGAACCGTTGTTGAACGTAGTTGGAACAACCATGTTGGCATCAGTTACCATGGCATTTTCGTCGGTTCTGTAGTGGTGTATGAGCGTTCCCCTTGGAGCTTCAATAATTCCAACACCTTCTCCCACAACTTCCTTTAACTGGGTACAGGTATCGGAATTTGTAATTTCAGGGTCCTCAATGAGTCTCTTAATTTCCTCTGCGTGGTTGAGAATCTCTATAGCCCTTGCCCAGTGATAGGCAAATATGTTGTATATTGGTTTTCCGCCGAAGAAATCAACCATTTCCTCATAGGCAGCCTGGGCTAACGGAGTTGAGAATCCATTTGAGACGTTGACCCTTGCAAGTGGACCAACACTGCAGAACGGAGTTTCCTCTCCATCAACAAATCCCTTCCAGCCTACCTTCTTTAAGTAGGGAAACTTAGCGTAGCTCCAGGGAAGCGTTTTCTCTGAGAAAAACTCAAGGTAATCCTTGCCTGTAAATCTTCCAATTTCCTCCCCTGAAGGTGAGATTATTCTCTGAACTCCTTCGTAGTAGGCTACGTTACCGTTTTCATCAACAGTTCCCATGTAGTTCGTTCTTACGTTAAACTTTTCCTCCCTGAGGAGCTTTGAGTACTCCGGATTGTTTACAACAACCTCCTTAAAAAGCTCCACGCTCCTCTTACCAAGTTCCAAACACTCATCGGAGAGTTTTCTAATTTCCTCAACCTCCTCGGGTTTTAGCGACTTAGCCCATCCTCCCGGAATGGCCGGAGCCGGGTGGGCAGTTTTACCTCCCAATATTTCAACTATTCTGGCAGCTGCAAACCTCTTATTTAGAATGTCCTTAACAACATCCTTTCCTATTTTCTCTGCAACTCCAAGGAGATTCCTCTTTTCAGGAGGTGCAGTTGGACCGACTATGAAATCTGGGAGTCCCATTGCATATAGGATTTCCGTGTGGTCCTCAATGTGATGGGCTGAAAGTAGTAGTTTTCTTAATTTCTTTGCTACAGGAGGAGGCTCAACCCCAAAAACACCGTCTCCTGCCTTGAGAGAAGCCATAAAGTGGACAGCCCTGCAAACTCCGCATATTGTACTTGCTATTCTTGGAACTTCCTCTATGGGAGCTCCCTCAACCATCTTCTCGTAACCCATAAATTCAACGACCTGAAAGAAGACCTCATCAACCTTTCCGTTATCGTCAAGGAAAATCGTTATTTTTCCGTGCCCTTCAAGTCTCGTAATTGGTTCTATTACAGCCTTTTTCATTTTTACCCCCTTGGTTTAACTAACTTTGACTTTGGAAGTGAATACCTGTAAAAGAGCCTTACAGGGTCGGGTACCTTCTTGAGAAGGCTTTTATCGGATAGAGTTGTTGCAATAGTGCTTATTGCCTTAACCGCAAAGTCACTTACTCCCGGTATGGGACCTCCACATCCCCTGCACGGCATGTTTGCCTTTAGACAGGCTGCCTGACAGTCTCCCTGTGTAACGGGACCAAGACACAAAAATCCTGCTTCAAGGAGGCAGGCATCCTCAGGAGGTTTCTCCAGCGTTCTTTTTACTTCAGTTGGTTTTTTCTTTACTCCTCCGTGTCTTATGGGGTTCCTAGGACAGACGTCACACACGGCGGTTCCCATTGTTAACCAGCTGCCTTTTGGGGGTAAATCACCATTTAAAAGTTTTTCTAGAATCCACTTAATGTGGTTGTAGTGGGGAGGACAGCCCCCAACGTAGTAGTCAACTTCAACTACCTGGTCTAAAGCCCTTGCCGGCATTAGTTTTGGAAGTTCTAAATCGTACTTTCCATCAACCTTGTACTCTGGTTGAGGAGTTATTCTTTCCGGATTATCTGTTGTAACGGTTTCTATGTAAGCTTTTTTAACTATTTCTTCTTGAGGAAATAGGTTTACAAGTCCTTTTATCCCCCCTAAACTTGCACAGATTCCAAAGGCTATCAGTGTTTTACACTTTCTCCTCATTAACCTTGCCATTCTTTCGTGTTCGGAGTTTCTAACGTTACCTGTAAAAAATCCAACATCTATTGAACCGTCAGGAATATCCTCAAAATCTCTGTACTTGACGTCTATGAGCGTTGGAGCAAAAAAGGTTAGGTCGACATGCTCTAAAAAATCAACAAGTTTTCCTGCAGTATCTAAGAGTGACGTGTCACAACCGGCACATCCACCGGCCAAATAGTAGGCCATTTTAATTTTGGACATAACTCCCCTCCTTAATAGCTGTTAACTCCCTGTTCATCTCCTTAATTGCATTTGCCAGTTTTAACCAGTTAGGAACACCTATGTACTCCCACCTTACTTTTTTGTCAGTTACACCCAAGAGCTCAAGACTTTCGTTGAGGGTTTCTATTCTCCTCTCCTGCATGTAGTTACCCCAGGCGTGATGGCAGTTATCAACCGGACATCCAGCAACGATTATTCCGTCTGCCAAGTCCCTGGCAAGAATTTCTGAAATAACGTCGAGGCTTAAAGAAGCAGAACACCTAACCCTTATAGTCCTTACGTTTTCAGGGATTTTTACATTGTTGTAGCCCATCAGGTCTGCTGCACCGTAAGCACACCAGTAACAGAGAAAGGCAAGGATTCTCGGTTTACCTTTTGGCAGGTGCTTGAAAGCGACCTCTGCCATTTTGAGAATCTGCTCATCCTCGAGATTTGAAAACCTTATTGCCTTTGAAGGACATGCAGCATAACAGAGCCCACAACCCCTACACAGGTTCGAGTCTATAACTACTCTGTTTTCTTCCTTTTCTTCCTTTATAGAGATTGCTCCGTGTGGACAGCACATCAGACAGGTCTCACACCTTGAACACTTGTCCTGGTCTATTTCAGCGTAGTACTTTTTCTCCCTTCCCTTTAAGTCTCTGTAAATTTTCGGAGCTGCTCCTAAGGCAGATTCAATACTTTCCTGGACGTCCTTAAATCCCTTAGCAGCTCCAACAACGTAAACTCTTTCAACAAAGGTTTCCAATGGATTGATAACCCGTGGCTGGAATTCAAGGGGGAAACCGTAAATGTCCGTAAACACCTTGAGCATCTCCGTAATCCTGTACTGAGCTGGAATCAGTGGGTCTGCTACAACTGCAAGATTTGAGTAGTATTCTCCATTTTCCGTCTTTATAAGGAGCTCCCCCTCTCCTTTTCTTTCAATTTTCTCAACCTGAGTTTGAATAAACTCAACACCTAACTTTTCAGCTCTCCTTCTATACTCTTCAAATGCCCTTCCCGTTGTCCCTAAACTTTTATAGAAAATCTTTACTTTTACATCGGGCACTTGTTTTGCAAGCATAAAGGCCGCTTTTACCGTTTCTAAACAGCAGAGTCTTGAACAGTAACCAACACTGTCCTTCTTACACAGAACAAAAGAAATTTCCCTCGGTTTTTTTCCAAAGAAGTTGTTTGCTCTGTATCTTTGATACTCCGTAAGGGTTATAACTTCTGGAAATTCGTATCCCAATTCTTTGTAGACCGATACATCCCCTCCCTTTAGTCCTGTTGCTATTACTACTGCTCCAAACTCGTCCTCTATAGTGTCTCCCTCTCTGCTTAAGTCTATTGCACTTGTTGGACAAACCTTTTCACACTCACCACACAAGGTGCAGTTTTCCTCATCTATCTGGTAAACATCAGGTAGAGCAAGTGGGAAAGCTTTATAGATAGCCCTTCTCTTTGTTTTTCCTAAGTTGAATTCGTTAGGAACTTCAACTGGACAAACCTCCTCACACTTTCCGCAGCCTATACATTTTTCAGGGTCAACTTTTAAAGTTTTCCTTCTTATCCTAACTTTGAATTTACCATTTTCCTTTTCGATTTTTTCTACGGTTGAATTTGTATAAACAGTTATCCCGTCCTTAAGGAGGGTTTCCCTTCCGACAACGGGGATAACACACTGACTTGTACAAACTGAAGGATAACTTTCAGACTGCCAGAGAGCAGGAATGGAAGCAGCAAATCCGCCCAAGTAAGGTTTCTCTTCAACAATAACTGTATCGATTCCCATATCTGATAGAGCCTGAGCACAGGACTGCCCTGCAACACCACCACCAACAATTAAAACTCTCTTTTTAAGATTTTCCTTCAGGGCTTCAACGTTCGTTTTAAGTTTCTCGTAGGCCATTAAAAATTGGTCTTTAGCTCTTTGATTCATTCCTTCAGTGTCATCGTGAACCATTAAACACTGTTCTCTAAGGTTGACTGTTTCAAACATTGCTGGGTTAATTCCCAAGTTCTTGAGAAGTTTTGTTATTCTGTCCTCATTAAACTTCAGAGAAGACCTTTCAGAGCATCCACAGAAAATTAGACCGCTAAACTCCTTTCCCAATCTCTTAACCTGTTCCTCTGGATTGATGCAGAAATCCTTGGTCTCAAGAACCTCTGCTACTCTTTCCTGTTTCTCTGCTAATTCCTTTAACTCCTTAAAGTTAATTTTCTCTGAAATTTTTCCTCCACAGTTACAAAGGACAACGAGGAACTTTTCCTTTTCCATCTTCCTCTCCTCTTAAGATTAATTGGTAACTGAGAATTTATTATATGTATAATATTGGGAAAATGCAATTGAATTGACAAAAAAGAAAACTGATATACGAATTCAGAAATTAAGTTTAATCGAAAAGAGTTAGGAATTATCTAACTTGACTGAGAGCTCCGTTTTCCATCTTAAACACAGGCCAGTTAAGGGAATCTAAGAGCTCCCTATCGTGGGTAACTACAAGGAGAGAAACCTCTGTTGATTCAAAAAATTTTTTAAGGAGCTTCCACCTCTCCGAGTCAAGTCCCGCTGTAGGTTCATCCAAAAGAATGAGCTCCGGCTCCATGGTCAGAACACAAGCAACAGAAACAATTCTCTTTTCTCCCCCTGACAGCTTGTATGTTGGTTTATCTCTCAAGTTCTCAATGGAGAAGAGTTTTAATGTCCTTTCAACAATTTCCTTTACCCTTTCTCTCTTTAAACCCTTTATAAGCGGAGCAAACGCAAGTTCCTCCTCAACAGTTGGGGCAAATAGTTGATCATCTGGATTTTGGAAGACGTATCCGACTTTTCCCCTCAAAATTTTAAAGTCCTTTTCTTTCTTTAACTCCTTTCCTCTATAGAAAACTACTCCTTCTTCTATTTCAACAAATCCCATTAGAGTTTCAAGAAACGTAGTTTTTCCAGCACCGTTTGGTCCCGTTATGAATACTTTTTCTCCCTCCCTTATCGAAAAGTTAACTCCCCTTAAAACTTCTCTATTGTCTAAACTTACCTTTAAGTTCCGTGTAGATAAAATTTCCAAGTTACAATCCCCCAGTATAGAAGAACTGAGAACAGAAAAATTATGTCCTTCTGTTTTAGTTCAAAGTGTCTGTAAACGGGAAAATACCCGTTGAATCCCCTGGAAAGTAGGGCTTTGTAAATTCTTTCAGATTTAAAGTAACTCTTTATAATTAGGTTCCCTATTATATAGGCGTACGTTCTGTAGGTCTCCCTGCTTGTTTTAGGTGTAAAACCCCTGGAGTATGTAGACTTTAACGTCAACTTGTACTGTTCGTACAGACTGAAGAGGTACCTGTAAAAGAAAAACAGGAGCTGGAGGAGTCTGTTTGGGATTTTAAGGTGATGGAGAGCATGGAGTAGGTCAAAGACTGAAGAGGTAGATAGGAGAAAGAGAGAAAGAGCGACAATGATTGTAGATTTAAAAAAAATAAGAATCCCTAAGTAAGGAGAACCGAAGAGAAACTGTGTAACGACAACAAACAACAGAAACAGGTCGGCAAAGAGAAGATACTTTAGTATCTTTGCCGACTCACTTAAAAGTGGAAGGAAAAATAGGAGGGCAAGGGGAAGGAATACCAGGGCTTGAGTTAGATTCTTCGAAAGAGCTATTGTCCAAGCTAAAATTAGAAAGGTAACTATTTTTATCCTCGGATCTATTTGGCTTAAAAAACTCTTACCGTTAAGCGGCGTTTCCATTCCTTCTCCTGTAGCAGTATCCAAACATAAAGGCTCCGAATATTCCAACTATCCATCCAAGTCCACCAAAGATGTCCTTGTAGGAAATGGAGCTCTCCTCTTCTTCCAACTTTAAGAGCTCTACGTGGATTGGATGGAGCTCCTGTCTGATAATTTTTCTCAGCTCCTCAGTGTTTATACTGTTCTCCTCTGTCCTTTTTGTACTCTCCGTGCTTTTTACCTCGTTAGATTTTGTCACTTGACTTTCTCCAGAAACCTCCCCTACCTGAAAGGTTGTTTCTGCCCTGTGACCTAACTCTGCATTGACAACTGCCCTGTAGGTTCCAGGTTTTGATATTTTAAAACTGAACTCTCCTTCCTTGTCTGTCTTCCCTCTCAGGACAACGTTTCCCTTTGAATCGTAGACGATAACCTCAGCGTGTTTTACAGGTGTTCCGTCGCTGAAGTAGCTCTCAATGGAGACGGTGTTTCCCTCAACATCAACGAATGCAGAAATTTTATGGGCAAAGGAGAGGGAGGGAAAGAGAACAAGGAAGATTAGTATGAGTAGCTTTTTCATTTAAACCTCCAGACTGATAGAGCTCTTTTTAAGGTAGAGAAATACAAATGAGTTAACAACAGATTCAACTGCAAAGACAGGTATGTGGGCTAAGAATGCAAGTTCTGCAGTTTTTGTAAAGGAGCTCCCCGTTGCAAGGAGTTCTAAACTTACAAAGGTTGCTGCCAAAAATACGCCTATGAAGGCTGCCAAAACTCCTGCGACTACCGTATACAGGTAGCTCTCCTTCTTGAGAAGTGGTCTAACAATGTAGTAGGCAACAACTCCAGGAAAGGCCATGTTGAACGTGTTGACTCCCAAAACTGTAAGCCCTCCAAACTGAAAGAGAATTGCCTGAAATAGGAGAGCAACAAACAGTGCTGGGAAGACAGCCCAACCTAAAAGGGCTCCGGCAAGTCCGTTTAACAGAAGGTGAACACTTGTAACTCCAACTGGAACGTGGATGAGGGAGGCTATAAAGAAGACGGCCGAAAGTAGGGCCGTCCTCGGAATTTTCTCTCCTTCTAAGTTTCTAAAACCCAAATAAAGTCCTACCGAGGTTAATCCCCAACCTGTAACCAAGAGCCAGCCAGGCAGAACGCCTTCTGAAATATGCATTATTTAACCCCCTCTGGTTTTGGATAGGCCTTGATCCACATAACAGCATCGAACTCTACAGGGTAGAGCTTTCCATCCTTGTACCTTTTTTTTCCTCCGTAACCAATTGCTGAGAATCCCCACCATCCTGCCCATGGAATTGTGTAAACAAAGTATCCATCGTTGTCTGTCCTAACAACCTGTGTTACAAAGGCATCTGCTGGAACCTTAATCCCCTTTGTATTAAGGTATTCAATCTCCACCCTTACGTTACGGGCAGGTTTACCGTTAAAGTAAACCCTTCCCTTAAATGTGTTTCCTTCCCAAAGTCCAAAAGGCCTCGTTACGGGAACTATTTCAGCCTTTAATCCTATTGGTTTGTTCCAGCCGTCCTCCATTCCGAAACCCTCAACCTCAACCTTCGTTACCTGCTGTATAAACTTCTCCTCTGCCGGTTCAAAGTAGGCACTCGGATAGATGAAGAACTGGTAAACGCCCGGTCTCCTCAGTTTGTACTCTGCCTTGTACATTGGAACTTTCTTGTTGGAACCTGGAGCTGCGGGAATCATTATCTTTTTCCAGTGAAGTTTCTCCACGTGGCCGTTTATAAAGACTCCGCTTTTGAGGATTTTGAAGGGCATGTTTGGAGCTCCTTCCATCGGGTGGGTGAACTTAGCCTCAATCTCTATCGTTTTGGCATGGTTCCCCTCAACAATGTCTGTTGAAGGTTTGAGGAGCATAAAGTGGGCAGAAGCTCCGGTTGTTCCTGCAAGGAAAAGGCTTAGAGTCAGAAGAAGCTTTCTCATTTTCACCTCCCACATTTAAATTCTGATTCTTGTCGAAAATTCTAATAGTTTGTTATGATTTTTGTCAAGCTTTTTATGAACAATTTCTAATTTTTTACTAAATAGATATGATAAAGCGATAGGTATTGATAAAAAAGTTTGTATATGCTAAGTTTAAGGTTAACAAAATTCAGGAGGAAGTTTTGAACATTTTAGGAATTTTAATCATTACAGGAGTACTTCTCTTTTCTGTTTACTTAATCTGGAAACGCCTAAAAAACCCTTGTATAGACTGCTCCAAGAAAAACTTCTGTAGGAGGGAAGATGAGAAAGGGACTCATTTTAGCTACTCTTTTTACTCTCTCAACAACAAACTCCTTTGCCCAAACGGACGAGGAGGTTTTGAGGGAGCTCCAGCTCCTAAAACAGAAAATTCAAATGTTGGAGAAGCAGTTAAAGGAAAAGAACAAAAAAGAGGAGGAAGTAGCTAAAGAGGTAAAGGAAATCAAGGAAAAATTAGGCTCCTTGGAGATTCACGGAGGAGCAACACTCTACTATCAAGGAGCTACAGTTGACAAAATAGACGGTCAGAAGTACAAGGATCCGTCAGGAACAGGTTATACCGCAGACTTGGAAATTTCCTTCAAACCCACAGATACTGGAGAGTTCTACATGAGACTCCACGGAGGACAGGGAACGGGAGCAGATGGAAATGGAGTCTCTGATGTTCTCTATGCAAATCTCAACACATTAGCAGATGACAACCCTGACAATGACAGATTTGACCTACTTGAAGCTTACTACGCTCAGGAACTTCTAAACGGAAAGCTAAACGTATTTATTGGAAAAACAGAGCCCTTTATACTCATAGACGACAACGAGTATGCAAACGATGAGGTTTCCCAATTTGTAGGAAAGCCCTTTGTTAATAACCCTATTTTAGATGGAGAGGACATTTTTGCCCCAATGGCAGGCTTAACCTTCTCCCCCTTTGATAGGATTGAATTGGCAGCAGTTGTTCAGAGCAACGACCAGAGCTCTGTAAGCTGGAACGGAAAGGAGTGGGTGGTTAAGGATAAGGATATTTACAGTGATGTATTTGATAAACCATTCTATGCCGTTCAGCTCAAGTATTCTCCTGAGATAGGAGGACTTCCTGGGAACTACAGGATTTACTACTGGAACGATAGTGCAGACCATATAAAAATAAACGAGCCTACTGATAATCCAAACAGGAAACCGTCAACAGGAGATGGTTGGGGAGTAGGTATTTCAATAGACCAAAAGGTAGCAAATAACGTGGGGTTATTTGCAAGAGCAGCTTGGGCAAACGATGATGTTTACGAAGTAGAGCAGTTTTACTCGGTAGGAGCAAGCATAGATGGGTTAATACCATCAAGGCCAAAGGATACGTTAGGAGTGGGAGTTGCAGCTTTAATAACAAATGATAAATTAAAGAATGATGATACGGAGTACCACCTTGAAGGGTACTACAGGATAGAAGTCTCGGAGAACTTCCACATAACACCTGACATTCAGTACGTAGTTAATCCACATGGAAACAGTGACAACGATAATATATTTGCAGGAATGGTTAAAGCTGAGTTTAGTTTTTAGTTTCCTTCTGGGGCCTCCCCGCCCCTTTTAAATAACCTTTTCTCAGGTTAAACGTTAAGTTTGTTAGAAAACCTGCTATTGAAACAACTATTCCTACAGGAACAACTACGTTGTAGTCGTACGTCGTTTCAAGAGCCAAAACAACAGCTGTAAATGGGATTTTCATCACAACTCCAACAAAGACAGAGGCGCCTATTGCTGCAAAGTAGAAGGGCTCAACGTTAAATCCAAAGTACTTCATACTTTCTCCAAATCCGTATCCTACGAGAGCTCCTATACTCATAAGAGTGATGAAGAGTCCTCCTACTGCATTTGAGTAGAGGGAGATTGCATTTGAAACTATTCTAAGGAGTGTCAGCAAAAATATTGTAGTTAGAGGAATTTTGAACTTACCGTTTATGAGTTCTTCAACTACCTCATGTCCAGAAAAACCGGCAAAGGGTGATATTTTTAAAAGGAAAGCAATGGAGATTCCACCTAAAATGGATATTACTGTTATTCTCATAAATGGGGAGAATTTCCTCTGAGCAATGCCATTTAAGTAAAAGAGGAGTTTGTCCCTTAGTAATAAATACATATATATTCCTAAGGTTACAACAGGAATGAAGAGAAAAATTGAAAATATGTAGTCAAACTGAATCGATTTCCCTATTGAGAACTCAAAGATTAAAGGTTTTAAGATTAAGAGGGCAACTAAGAAGGCAGAGAAACTTCCAATTATCATAAACCCTACAAAATCCCTTATCAACTGGTAGGCAACATTTTCAACTGCAAAGAGAATTCCCGTTATCGGAGAAACAAAGACAGCTGCAATTCCGCTGCTTGCTCCTATTCCTATTGAAACCTTTAAGAGGTTTTTCGGTAGATTAAAAAACTTGTGAAACCTGTAGGCAATCATTGCTCCTATTGCAGCAGAGGGACCTTCGTTTCCAACTGCAAATCCGCTTCCAATTGACAGTGCAGAGGCAACAATTTTGTGTGCAAGGTCGCCAAGTGAAAACGTTATTCTGTTTTCATCGAGAGCTCTTGCAATTTCCCTTACTCCGTACTCCCTTGCCTTTTCGTTGTTGAGTATTATCAGATTCACAATGAGGATTGATGACGTCGTTATAAATGCAACGTACCAGAAGGGCAGCTTCGGTATTGTCTCTGTTGGATTTCCAAGATAAAAGGCGTAGGCAAATCCCTTTGACAGGAGAACGTAGAATGAGACGGCAAGCCCCGTTGAGAGGCCTGCAACGATAGAAAAGAAGAATAGTCTCTTTAAGTTTTCCATCTATTCTTTTATTAGGAGCTCCGTAATTGTTCTAACCGGCTGACCTGTAGCTCCACTGGTATAGTACTTCCAAGGTGAATCAAGGAAGGCAGGTCCTGCTATGTCTATGTGAGCCCACGATTTAACGCTCTTTGAATCAACAAAGTTCTGTAGAAACAGTGCTGCAGTTATTGCCCCACCGTATCGGCTCTTTCCGACGTTCTGTAAATCGGAGTACTTTCCTTTTATGTCTTCCTTCAAATCCTCGTCCAATGGCATTCTCCACATCTTTTCTCCTGTCTCCTCAGACAGGGAAAGGAGCTCCTTGGCCAATTTTTCGCTGTTGGAGAAGAGACCTGAAGTGTAGTGACCTAAGGCAACAACACACGCTCCTGTAAGGGTGGCCATGTCTATCATTACATCTGGAGAGAGCTCCGAACCGTAGATGAGAGCATCTGCGAGGATTAACCTTCCCTCTGCATCCGTTGAGTGAACCTCTACGCTCTTTCCGTTTCTAAATACAATTATGTCATCCGGCCTGTAGGCGTTACCGTCTGGCATGTTTTCAACGGTTGGAATGAGTGCATGGACTTCAACGTTCGGTTTTAACTCTCCAACTGCCCTCATTATTCCAAGTACTGCACAGGCTCCGGCCTTGTCGGACTTCATCGTCTTCATGTACTGTTCAGGCTTTATGTTCAGCCCTCCACTGTCAAACGTTACTCCTTTTCCTACTAAGACAACCCTCTTCTCTGCTTTTTTAGGTTTGTAAGTTATGTGGATAAACCTTGGTGGATTCTTGCTTCCCTTTCCAACGGTTAGTATTCCGACCATTTTGTTCTTTTCAAGCTTCTTCTCATCAAAGACCTTACACTCAAAGCCGTACTCCTCTGAGAGCTCCTTCGCTTTTCTTGCCAAGACATCTGGAGTGATAACGTTACCGGGCTCGTTTACCAGGTCCCTTGTAAAGTTTGCAGCCTCTGCAAGAACTCTTCCCAACTCAAACTGCTTTTTATATTCCTTAACACCTGCTACGTAAACTTTTTCCACTTCCTTTTTATCTTTCTCTTCAGATTTGTACTTTTTAAATTCGTAACTTCCTAAAATCAATCCCTCTGCAACTGCCTTCGCAGACCTTTCCTTCAGTTTTTCAACTCCTAAAAGTTCACAGACAACCCTTTTAAACTCTCTCCTCTTTGCCTCTTGGATTCCCTTGGCAGAGGCAAGCCTAACAACATCTTCGGAAATCTCTCCTTTTTTCCCAAGTCCTACGTATACAACTGCCTTAAATCCCTCTCCAGGCAGGACAGCAATCTCTCCCTTTTTACCTGAAAAGCCTAAGGATTTGATTTTCTCCTTTTCCTCTACATCCTGTAAACCCTCATAGACTCCTGTTATAAGAGCATCTGCTTTCTTCCCTTTTATCTCTGTTGAATATGTTATCTTCATCTTCCACCTCCTAAATGTTCCAGTTTACATCCAAAATTCTGCTGTACTCCTCAAGTGTCCTTGATATGTACTCACGGACAAACTTTATTTTATTTTCGCTAAACTTCTCCAGCCACTTGTTTCCTTTAAATTCCTTACTTGCAGAAACAATAAGGTCAACTACCCTTTCACTGTCAGGAAACACGGGATAGCAGTCCACCTTCAGTGCGTAATCGACAAGTTCGGCCAAAACTTTCTTTCCGTGCTCCTCTGCATTGAGCTTCTCACCGTAAGCCCTCAGGAAGAGGAGTTCAACAACAGATTTTGTCCACTTGACGGGAACGTTGCAGCTCTTTCCTTCAGAAAGCTCACACTCAACACTTGCCAAGCTCCTCATCCACCTCCTGTGGAACCTGCACCACCCTACGTTGTCGTACCAGTACTCCCCTACTGAGCTCTCAACAATCTTCTCTGCAAGTTCCTCAGGCTCCGGAAAGACTCCAAACTTGTAGTATGTCCAGTACTTTCCCTGAACGGGAAGCGGAATAAAGTTTCCCATGGCCCAGTACATTGTAGGGTTAACTTCTCCTTTCTTTCCAAGGGGGACGAAAACGGCAAAGTCCTTAAAGCTCTTTCCTTCTGGTAGTCTATCTTTAAACTTTTCATCAAGAATTTCTGACGCCCTCCTCTTTCCAAGTCCAATTAGTTTCGGTATATCACCATCGGCATAGGCAACCTTTTCTGCAAGCTGACAGAGAAGGTCTGCATTCTTTTCACTCGTCCTTACAGGGTCGTTTAAAATTGAACTAACATCAAAATCGGGCTTATCCGATATTCCGACCTCTTCAGGTTTTAACATTCCCCTGTGGACAACTTCAAATATCCAGGCTGCAACCCCTCCAAACTCAATAGCATCAAAGCCCAAAGAGTCAACCTTTTTAACTGCTCTGTCGCTTGCCTTCAACCAAAAACTTCCGGACAGTGGACCGTTGGCGTTGTAGGGCTCGTAGTCTGTTTTGTAACCCTCCCTAACCTTTTTACAGACTGCAGGGCACGGCTCTCCACACGTTGTCCACTTCTTAGTTTCAATGCTCTCAGAGTTAAAGACTTTAACGTAAAACTCCTCAATTACCCTGTAGAGCTTCTCTCTGTCTCCCCTGTCCATGTAGGCAATCTGCCAGTTGAGAACGGGAGTCTTATCCTTCTCTGATAGGTAATCCCCTCCAAAGGTTCCTCCGGTTTTGAGTTTTGGATTGTACCTGTACTTCTCCGTCTTTTCGGCAATTACCTTGAAGAGGGGTTTATCGTAGACCTCAGAAAAGAGCTTTTTGACAAAGTCGTAGTTCGAAAGGTCTAAGGCCTTAAACCTCTTTCCTTCCCAGTTTCCACCAAAGACAATTCCTACAACGTTGTGAGCCCTTGCAAGGACTGAACCACCTCCTCCCCTCGCTGCCCAATCCTCAGCTCCTTCAACGAACTTTCCATCCCTGACGTCCTGAGAGAATATTGAGGCGTAGTTTGTCGTGTATGCAGCAGGCCCTACACATGCCATTCTAAATTTCTTCCCATCAAACAAGTCAGAAAATCTGTCCAATAGATAGTGGCTGAAGGCGTAAACTCCTTCCTTTTCCTTGTAGTTTTTCCAAATTTTGTAAAGGAGTTCCTCCTCAACAAACTCTATCGATACCGAAACGTTTGATGGACTTCCGTTTATGACCAAAATGGCAGGTTTCTCAGACCTTCCTGTAATCGAGATGATATCAATGCCCGTTCTTAAAAACGTGTAAGCTGCACCTCCCATCGTTGAGGGGTAGAGGGTTCCGTAGAGTGGAGAGCGGAAGAAAAATGTTAGTCTGTGAGAGCCCGGTAAAACCGAACCGGCAAAGGGACCAATCCCAACCACAACTGCATTCTTTTTATCGTAGGGAGGGAATTTGTAGCTTTTGAGGACGTTCTTATGGAGGTATATTCCGTAGTCTATTACTCCGTAAATTCCTTCCTTTTCGAATGGTTTAAAGATTACCCTTTCGTTGCTTAAGTCAAACTCTAACGTTTTAAATTCCATAACTATCCCCTTTGGTCAAAGGTTTTAAGTGCAGGGGAGCTTTTTCCTCTCCTGTAGTTTTCCATTTCTGAGGGAAGTATCCTTTTAAACTTTCTCTGAATGAGGAAATTGAGGACGAATATTGTAAATACGGGAAGTGATGCACCTACAAATGCACTCTTTATGTTCATAGATAGTGTAAACAGTTCCTTTCCGGAGTTTTGGACGATAAAGTCAACCATCAAAAAGAAAATGTATAGGGAGATTATGTAGTAAACCTGCTTTACGTACTCAACGTAGTCAAGGATAACCGCCGTTAGAAACGTTATCTTGAAGCTGAACGTCAGTGCGTAGGCAAATCCCCCCGGCTTTATAGCATTTAACGGGTTGTAGCTGTCGGTCTTTGTCTTTTCCAAAAATTTAAGGGCTGACAGTATCCTCATCAGTCCAGTAATTGTTGGAAGTGAAATTACTAAGAAGGCTATCAATCCCCAGAGAAGCATCTGCCAGTTCACTTTTTCCTCCCCGATTCGTTAGTTTTTATTTCCTTTAGAGCTCCCTCAATCTTTTCTAAGATTCCCGGCTCTTCAGATTCGACATCTGGATTTTCCCTTACAATTTTAAGAGCTTCCTCCAAATACTTCCTCGCTTCCTTTTTACTTCCAGCTTTTAAGAGACAGCTTCCGTAGTGGTACATGATAACTGCGTCGTTTGGCTTCATTGAAAGTGCCCTTTTCAAGAGGGAGCAGGCCTGTTTGTAGTTCCCCATTTTGTAGAGTATCCAGCCCTTTGTATCTATGTAGGCAGGACTGTTAGGTTTTGACTTGAGAGCTCTATCAACCAACCTTAGAGCTTCTTTTAAGTTCTTATTCCTTAGGGCATAGAAGTAGGCCAAATAGTTGTAAATGTCTGGAGATGGCTTCAATTTTAAAAGTTTTTTTAGACCTTCTTCAGCTTCCTCGTCCTTTCCCAACTTGTCTGCAAAAAATGAATAGTAGAAGAGAAAGTCCGGATTGTTTTCCAAGTCCTTTTTAAAATCTGAAAGTAGCTCAAATGCCCCTTCAGTATCTCCCAACTTATCCTTTAAAATAGCTGCCTTTATGAGGTAGTCGGGATTTCCAGTAAGCTCCCAGAGCTCCTCGTAAACCTCCTCCGCCTCACCCAATTTTTTAAGCTTGTACTTGACCAGTGCCAGTCTTTCAAGAACTGTTGGATTTTTACGGTAGTACTTTAGCGAAGTCTCGTAGGCCTTTTCTGCTTTTTGGAGGTCTCCCGACATTTCGTAAGCAAGTCCCAACATAAAGTAAACGTTAGGATTGTCCGGATTGAGCTTAGAAATCCTCTCAATTATCGGAATTACCTTTTTGTACTCCTTCATCTGAAACAGGTTTGCAGCAACCCACGATAGAAGCTTAAGGTTGTAAGGGTGGAGGGAGACCAACTTGTTTATCAGTTTAACAGCTTCGTCTGTCTTTCCCTCAGATATGTAGACCGTTAGGAGCTCTCTCAGAGCATAAACGTTGTCCGGAGAGTCCTTTAGAACCTTCTTTAAAAACTCCTCTGCTTTTTTGTAGTTTTTTGTTTTTTGATAGACCTTTCCAAGGAGGATGTATGAACTCTCAAAATCCGTGTTTTCTGAAATTGACTTCTCCAAGTACTTCTCAGCTTTTTTAATTTCTCCCTTCAAGTAGAAAACCTGACCCAAGAAGTAGTCTATTAGATAGTCATTCCTAAACCGTTTTTCTGCCTCCTTTAAAAACTTTAAGGCTTCGTCGTACTTTTTCTCATTTATAAATAGGTTTGAGAGGAATACGTACGTATCCCTATCCTTTTTCTCGTTTAAAACCTTCCTGTAGAGCTCCTCTGCACACCTAAAGTCCCTCTCAACCACGCAGGTTCCTGCAAGGAGTTTAAGGGCATCAACATTTTTCGGTTCCTTTTTTAGAATACTCTGTAGAATCTCCTTTGCTTCATCAAACTTGTGTAGGGAGGCTGCAAGCCTTGCAGTTTCTATTCCTAAGTCCGTTCTTTTACTCAGTTCGTAGGCCTTCTTTATTGCCTTGTAGGCGTTTAAGTTGTCTCCCTTCGATGTAAAATTTAAGTAAAGGGCGTAGTAGTAGGTGTAGTCTAATTTTATCCTTACGGGTTTAGCCCCCTTCTCTTTTACCTCCCTTACCTTTTTCCTCTGAGAGGTTTTTTCAGAATTACTTTCTTTTTTTACTTCCTTCGGATTTACCCTTGGTTTTGGAAAGTTTACACAGGAGCCGATGAAAATTGATGTTAACAGGAGAATCCCTAATCTCTTCATTTTCCACCTTTTTTAAGCTTAAAATTGACTACAGGTGTAATTATAAAACCGAAGAAGTTAATTTTAAGAGAGGAAGAAGTAGGGAGCTCCCTACTTCCTCTTAAGATACTCTTCTACCCTCTTTATCGAACAGAGCTTTCCGCACATTGTACAGGTCTTTTCATCCTCCTGAGGAGCCCTCTCCTCCCTGTACCTTCTTGCAGTTTCAGGGTCTATTGCGAGTTCAAACTGTTTTTCCCAGTCCAAGTTTTCCCTTGCCTTTGCCATTTCAATATCCCACTCAAGGGCTCCCGGGACTCCCTTGACAATGTCTGCAGCATGCCCCGCAATTCTCGCAGCTATAACTCCCTGTTTAACATCCTCAACATCTGGAAGGGCTAAGTGTTCTGCCGGAGTTAGATAGCACAGAAAATCGGCTCCTGCCCTTGCTGCAATAGCCCCTCCAATTGCACCTGTTATGTGGTCGTAACCCGGTGCAACGTCGGTTACTATCGGTCCCAAAACGTAGAAGGGAGCTCCGTGGCACAGTTTTTTTTGAAGGAGTATGTTTGCCTCCACCTGGTCTAAGGGAACGTGACCCGGACCCTCAACCATTGCCTGAACGTCCGCTTCCCTTGCCCTATCAACCAACTCTCCCAACGTTATGAGCTCCTCTATCTGACACCTGTCCGTTGCATCTGCTATACATCCAGGTCTCATTCCATCACCCAAGGACAGGGTAACGTCGTACTTCTTGGCTATCTCCAACAGCCTATCGTAGTGTTCATAGAGTGGGTTCTCAGCATCGTTGTAGACCATCCACTCGGCCATAAGAGCTCCACCCCTTGAAACGATGTTCATTATTCTTCCTTCTCTCCTCAACCTCTCCAAGGAGCTCTGTGTAACGCCGCAGTGGACCGTTATAAAATCAACTCCATCCTTACAGTGCCTCTCAATAACGTCAAAGAGGTCGTCAACGGTCATCTTTCCTATAAACCCGTACTTCTCTGCTGCCTCCCTTGCAGCCTGGTATATTGGAACTGTTCCAACCATGACAGGTGAATTTTCAACAATCTTTTTTCTCGTTTCGTCTATGAACTTTCCAGTAGATAGGTCCATGACAGCATCTGCACCGTACTTCACTGCAACTCTGAGCTTTTCGATTTCAAGTTCTATGTTCTCAATATCTCCGGATGTTCCAATATTTGCATTTACCTTTGTCTTAAGTCCTTTACCTATTGCTCTCGGTGTGAAATCGCTTCTCTCCCTGTGGTAGATGTTTGCAGGAATTACTATTGTTCCCTCTATAAGTCCGTTTACTATGTATTCAACAGGCCTCTTCTCATAGTCTGCACAAAACTCTATCTCCCTTGTAACAATTCCCTTTTTAGCAAGTTCAACTAACGTTGCCATTACTCCTCCTCATTCTGTTTAAGCCTCTCTGATATTTGAGAGGCAACCTTTTTGCCTGACATCAACATTCCTCCGAAAACGGGACCCATCCTATGGGAACCGCACGTTGCATTTGCTGCCATTCCGCTGACAAATATTCCTGGGAAGACCTCACGGGAGTTTTTAACTGTATCCTCCTCCCCAACAGACGCCCACAGGGGTTTCTCTCCAACTACACAACCGGTTTCTGTATCCAACCTTATCCCAGCCTTTCTCTGGAGGGTTGAAACAACCGTCGCATCGTGTCCCGTTGCATCGATAACGTACTTTGAGGTTACAACTAAAGGGTCAACCATCAGGTGTGCCATATCAACGGTACTCCAGTTTATCACAAGGCCACATACCCTGTACTGGCTGTTTACCCTTTTCAGAACAACGTCCTCGGCAGTTACACCGTTAAATACAGTTGCTCCAGCCTTTACTGCCTTTGATGCAATCGTTGTTACGGCCTCAACGGCATCAGCAACGTAGTAACCGGGTTTAAACTCCCTGTAGTTAACGCCAAACTCATCAAGAATTTCCCTTCCCATCTCCTGAACAACAATTTCGTTGAAAAACATCGCTCCTGCCCACATTCCACCACCGATTGAGAGCTTTCTCTCAAAGAGGGCTACCCTGTAACCTTCCTTTGCTAAATAGTAGGCAGCAACGAGTCCCGAAGGACCTCCTCCAACAATTGAAACGTCATTTTCCAAGTGATTTTGGAGCTTTTCCATAAAAGAAGAGATGATTGCCTGAGAAATGGTTACCTCACTTAAGTTTTCCACTTCTGCCTCCTGAAATTGTATTTTTTACCACGAGGGAGGCTGTAAGGAGGGAAAGGGGAACCTTTGCCGCTCCCTACGCCGGCATTACCCGGATCAGGTTCCAGGGGTTCCTGCATCGCAGGTCTCAGGAGCTCCGCTCCACCCCCGCGGCACTATTAATTCTATATTATTGAGAAAAATTTTCAATAAAATTGAATTATTTTCCTTCCTCCAACCACTTAACTGCCAAGTAAGTTTCGACGGCAACACCTACAGGGAGAGCATCCTCATCGATGTCAAACCTTGAGTTGTGGAGTGGATAGTTCGTTCCCTTCTCTTCGTTTCCCGTTCCAAGCCTTATGAACGTTCCGGGAACGTGCTGGAGGTAAACGGAAAAGTCCTCCCCACCCATTGACGGCTTTTCAAGGACTACGACCCTTTCACTTCCCAAGAGTTCTGCCATCTTTAAAAGGGCAAACTTCGTTGTCTCCTGGTCGTTTATTAGGGGAGGTGTTCCCTCCTCAAACCTAAACTCGTAATCTCCACCGTAGGCAGATGTTACTCCCGAAAGGACTCTCTCTATGAGTTTTGGGAAGTTTTCTCTAACCTCGTTTGAGAGGGCTCTTACCGTTCCCTCAAAGGAAACCTCGTCGGGGATAACGTTCTCTGCAAATCCCCCCTTAATCCTACCTACCGTTAAAACTGCCGGTTCTAAAGGGTCAACGTACCTGCTGACGATGTGGTGGAGTGAAGTTATCGTCTGTGATGCAACAACTACAGGGTCTATTCCCAAGTGGGGGCGGGAAGCATGGGAGCTCCTTCCCTTTATCTTTACTCTGAAAACGTCAGAGGAGGCAAGGAGAGGCCCAGGCCTTGTCCCTACAAATCCCGTTGGGAGCTCCGGATAGACGTGTAGGCCAAATATGGCTGAAACTTTTGGATTTTCCAAAACCCCGTTTTCGACCAACCACTTTGCTCCCTTACAGTCGTGCCTCTCCTCACAGGGCTGGAAGATTAGTTTTACATTTCCCCTTATGTGCTCTCTCAGATTACACAGGAGCTTTGCAGCCCCCAAGAGAACTGCAGTGTGGGCATCGTGACCGCAGGAGTGCATAATCCCCTTGATTTTAGAGGAATAAGGCTTTCCCGTTTTTTCCTCCGTTGGTAGGGCATCCATATCCGCCCTAAGTGCAACGGTTCTTCCCTCCTTCTTTCCCCTTATTAATCCAACAACTGCAGTGGAGTCTGCAAAGTTTTCAATTACCTCATCGACCCCGAACTCTCTAAGCTTGTTTGAGACAAACTCTGCCGTGTTAAACTCCCTTCCTGAGAGCTCCGGGTACATGTGGATGTGCCTTCTCCAGGATGTGACCTCTTCCTTTATCTCCTCGGAGTTCTTCAGAATAATTTCCCCTAATTCCATTCCAAACTCTCCTTTTTAGGATAAATTTTGACTAAACAGAAATTTAAGAATTGCCGGAGGAGATATGCTTACAGAGGAGGAGATAAAGGAAATATTCCTCAAGGCAGATGCCTTTCTGACAGGACACTTCTTGCTGTCAAGTGGCCTTCACAGTCCTTACTACCTTCAGTGTGCAAAGGTTCTTCAGTATCCGGAGTACTCAGAAGTTCTATGTAGGGAGCTTGCCGAGAGGATAAAGGAATTGGGAGTTGACTACGATTTCGTAATAGCTCCTGCCATAGGTGGAATTATTGTTTCCTACGAAACTGCAAGGCACCTAAAGGTGAGAGGAATTTTTGCAGAGAGGGTAGATGGAGAGTTGACGCTGAGAAGGGGATTTGAGATAAAACCGGGAGAGAGGGCTGTTGTTGTTGAGGACGTTGTTACAACGGGAAAGTCAACGAGGGAGACTATTGAAGTCGTTAAATCCCACGGTGGAGAGGTTGTTGCAGTTGGAAGCTTAGTTGACAGGAGCGGTGGAAAGGTGGATTTTGGAGTCCCATTCGAAACCCTTTGGAGGTTGGAGGTTCCTGTATATCAACCTGACGAGTGTCCGCTGTGTAAAGAGGGAAAGGAACCCTTGGTCAAACCGGGAAGTAGAAACATACCCTTAAAGTAGGTTAAAATAGCAGGGATGAAGATTTTTAAACCCTTTGAAGTTATAAAGGAAGAGCTCTTTAAGAGTGAGGAGTTTTCAAGGGAGCTCCTTTCAACAAAGGTTTCCCTCGTTTTAAAGGCTGGTGGGTACATTTTAGACAGCGGTGGAAAGAGGATAAGGCCGGGACTTACGATTCTCTCTGGAAAGTTGGTTGGAGCTCCCCTTGAGAGGTTAATTCCCGTTGCAACCGTCATGGAGTACATGCACACTGCAACCCTCCTTCACGATGATATAGTTGATGGAGCAAAGCTTAGGAGGGGAAAGCCTTCTGCAAACGACGTTTTTGGAAACGATGTTGCCGTTTTGGTCGGTGACTACATGTTTGCAAAGGCAATTTACGTACTGGCAGTTTACGGGGGAGAGGAAGTTTTAAAGGTAGCTGCAAAGACCGTTCAGGACATGTCTGAGGGAGAGCTCCTTCAGCTTGAAAATGTTGGAAATACTGATGTTGACGAAGACTACTACTTTGATGTTATATACAGGAAAACGGCTTCTCTGCTTTCCACCTGTTGTGAGTGCGGAGCTCTCTTGGGAAATCCCTCAGACGAGAAGAGGGAATCTCTAAGGAAGTTTGGTGAATTTATAGGTTATGCCTTTCAGTTGGTTGACGATGCATTCGATTACGTTTCCCATTCAGAGAGGATAGGGAAACCTGCAGGAAACGATATTAGAGAGGGGAAAGTTACGTATCCCCTCCTTTCCGTTTGGAGCGAGCTGTCAGATAAGGAAAGGGAGTTTATTAGAAAGGTTTTCTCTGAAGTAGAACCGAGCAGAGAGGAGATAGACAGAGTAAGGAAGATTGTTCTGAGTAAGGGGGGAGACAGGAAAACGTTTCAGCTTGCAAGGGAATACGTTGAGAGGGCAAAGGAGCTCCTAAAACAGTTCCCCGAATCAGAGTACAGGGGAGCTCTCTGTGAGGTTGCCGACTTTATAGTTGAGAGGACCTACTAACCAACCCCTACAAGGTCAAACTTTTTACCGAACCTTAAACTCAACAGTTTCCTTAGGTTATCGAGTCCCTCAAGCTCGGGATTTTTCGATACTAACTCCTCAGCTGCTTTCCTTGCCAACTTTAGGACTTCGTAGTCCCTCCTGAGGTCTGCTACTTTGAAGTCTCCAAGCCCAGACTGCCTTGTTCCAAAGATTTCACCTGGCCCCCTAAAGAGAAAGTCCGCCTCTGCAATCTTAAATCCGTCATTTGTTGACTCTAAAACCTTTAGTCTCTTTACCGAATCTTCACCAATTCCCCTCGAGGTTACTAAAAAACAGTAGGATTTCCTATCTCCTCTTCCTACCCTTCCTCTAAGCTGGTGGAGTTGAGCAAGTCCAAACCTCTCGGCATGTTCGATTACCATAACTGTAGCTTCTGGAACGTCAACTCCAACTTCAATTACAGTTGTTGAAACCAAGACGGAAAACTCACCCCTCTTGAACTTCTCCATTACGCTGTCCTTCTCCTCCTGCTTCATCCTGCCGTGGAGAAGTCCCACAGGATAGGGCTTTAGCTTCTCGTTCCAGTAGTGAAACATCTCAGTTGCAGCCTTTAGTTCCAACTTCTCCGATTCCTCAATGAGTGGATAGACTATGTAAACCCTGTTTCCCTTTGAAAGCTCCTTCCTTAAGAACTCAACCAAACTTCTCCTCTCATCCTCAAAGACAATTTTCGTCTCTATCGGCTTCCTTCCCGCCGGAAGCTCGTCTATTACAGAAACATCAAGGTCCCCGTAGGCAGTCATTGCAAGGGTTCTCGGAATCGGTGTTGCCGTCATAACCAAAACGTCGGGCATCCTTCCCTTTTTCTTAAGCTCTGCCCTCTGTTTAACGCCAAACCTGTGCTGTTCGTCTATAACTACAAGTCCTAAGTTCTTAAATTCAACACCCTCTTGAATGAGGGCATGAGTTCCAACAACAACCTGAAAATAACCTTCCTTTATTGCCTTGTACATTGTTTCTTTCTGCTTCTTTGAAAGGCTTCCAGTTAGAAGACCAACCCTTATCCCGTAGGGGTTTAGAAACTCCTTGAACTTTTTAAAGTGCTGATTTGCTAAAATTTCCGTTGGGGCCATAACAGCAGTTTGATAGCCACTCCTTGCAGCAAAAAAGGCTGCAGCTGCAGAAACAACGGTCTTTCCACTTCCAACATCTCCCTGGACGAGCCTGTTCATCGGCTCAGGGCTTTTCATATCGTTAACAATTTCCCTTAAAACCTTCTCTTGGGCTCCCGTTAACTTAAACGGAAGAACCTTTTTAAACTCCTCTATCAGTCCCTCATCTATTGGAAAAGAGATACCCTTTTCCTTCTTTACTTTCTGTTTGTAGAGACCTATTGCAAGCTGGAACAGGAAAAGCTCATCAAAAATTACTCTTTTCTGCGAGGGAGACTTAAAATTTTGGAGCTCCTCAACGTCTTCATCTTGGGGAAAGTGAACCCTCCAGAATGCCTCGTGGGCTTCTGGAAAGTTGTACTTTTTGAGAATCTCCTTAGGGAGGTACTCGGGAAAGTAGGGAAGGACCTTCTTTATCAGAAAGTGAATGTCCTTTCTAACTGTTGTCTGCTTTATTCCCTCTGCACAGTGGTATACGGGGAGAATCGTTCCCAACTTTTCAAGCTTTCCCTTATGAGGGTCAAGAATCTCAACCTCCGGATGGACAATTTCGAATCCAGAGGTTTTTCTCTTAACCGTTCCAAAGGCAAGGACTTCCCTCCCTAACTCCTTTACCTTTTTAAACAGGCTCTTGTAGTAGTTTAAGACCCTCTCCTGAAGAAAGAGGAGTGTTACAGAGCCGGTTCTGTCGTATAGAACTACCTTTAGAATTCTCTTCTTCTTTTTGGAGGTTTGGAGCTCTGAGACGTTTACAACCTTTCCCTTTACTAAGAACTCACCGTTTGGCTTTAGATATGCCATCGGAGTCACTGTTGTCCTGTCCTCGTACCTGAAGGGAAGGTAGTAAATTCCGTCTATTATCCTTTCAATTCCTAACTTCTTAAGCCTGTTTAACCTCCTTTTGTCAATTCCCTTTACTTTTTCTACTTCCTGAAAGAATGCCTCAATAGGATAGGTTTTTTTCCTCTCTATTTTTTCCCTCTTGGATATTATTCTCTCCCTTGGAATTTCCCTTTCCCTTGCCCTTTCAATCTCTTCGGGGAGGAACTTTAGTGTAAAGACTGTGTGGAGCTCCTTTAATAGCTCCTTTTTCCTCTTTTCAGGCAGTCCTTTATAGTTTTCTAAAACCTTTAAAACCCTGTTTAGCCAAGATTTCCTCTTTCTATCAAGGTAAGGAAGAAGTTCCTTAAAGAGCTTTGATAGGACTACATCTGGATCTTTTACCCTGTTAAAGTACTTAAAGTTGTCCCGTGTAACTAAAAATAGGAGCTCTTTAATTCTCTTTAAGGTCTGTTTCATGTTAGAGTTAATTTAACTTATAAAAATTTCGTTTCAACATATTGTAGCTAAGTTGGGTTAGAATTCTACCTATGAAGTCATTATTGGAGTTAAGATAGGTTAGAAATGAAAACGTACGTTTTGCAAATTATAGCTACTAAATCAAAGGATGAAGCTGTAAGGGTTTTTGAGTCGTTAAAGAAGAAGAACTTACCTGTACGTATAGATAAGGTAAATGACTGGTACAAAGTAAGAATTGGAAACTTCAAAAGTTATGAGGAAGCAAAGAAATTTGTTCTAAAACACAATCTTGAAGGAAAGGGATATATAAGCTTAATTAATTACGAACCTCGAAGAACAGTTTTAGCTTCGAACCTGGAAAAGAAGAACCTAGAAAAGAAGAAAAAGCTCATTCAGACAATAGATAATATTACGTCTGAAAGTTTTGATAAAGTTAGTAATAGTAAAGAAACCTCTTTAAAAAAAGAAAACAGTTATCAAAGTACAAATTACACTACTCTGATTAAAAAGGTTGATTATCTCGGTAATTTAAAAGCAATTAATAGAGAAAGTCAAAATAAAGAGGAGAAAAGTAACGGTACTCTTCACATTCATAAAATAACAAATCTGAATACCAAAAAGGAGGGGAGGATGAATTTTGAAGTTATTGCTGTTTTATTAGTCTTTTTAATTGTCTTTCTAATAATTATTAGATATCTAATTAAAAAACTCAGGGAAAAAACTCACATTGAGGATGAAACGGTAAGTCATCAAATGGAAGATGAAAGTATTGAGAATTCTGAAGAAAATGAAAAATATGATGAAATAGAATTAAAAAACTTGGAAACAGAAGATAGCAGGGAAATTCAAGAAACACTTCAAATTAAGAACCCGGTAGAGGAAGAGAAGTTTCAGGAAACAAAATTTACTCACGAAAAAGGAGGAATCTTAGTTTCCTACGGGAAATTAGTTATAGGGGAATCCACTTCTATAACAGGAGATGTAGTATCAAAGGATTCTGTTATTGTAGAGAACAATTCCAGAATAACAGGAAGTATAACCGCAGAAAAGTACGTAAAACTTGAAAAGAATGTTAAAACAGGAAAAATATTGGCTCCTATTGTTCATACCATAAGGGACGAGGAGCTCCCTAAAATTCCAGAAACTGAAGTTCCCGTATCTGGTGGTTTGAAGAGTAATGGAGACTTGGAACTTTCCGATGGACTGCTGATTCAAGGAAGTGTGGAGGTTGGTGGTAATCTTAAAATAGGAAAAAATAGCAAAATATTGGGTAACGTTTCTGCAAAGAATGTTGTGGTAGATGAGGGGACATTTATCTACGGGAAAATTTCCTCTCTACAGGACGTAGAAATTAGGAATAGAGTTATTGTTGGAAGTGGACCTGGTAAGGGAGGCATTAAGGCTGGAGGAAGGGTAAAATTGGGAAGTAGCGTAGTTATTTTAGGAAACATTGATGCTAAAGAAATTGTGGCTGAATAGTTTACTTACTGGAACGTATAAGGAGAGATACACCTACGGCTAAATCGCCGTTTAACTCTATTAATGTTTTAACCAAGCAGTATTGGAAATCCCGAAGCCTGTACGAGAGTTCGCTGGAGTAAGGAGTTCCTCAATTTAATGAGGATTAGCTCAAACTTCTTTTGTTAGTTTGTACCCGAGCCTTGGAAGGGTTTTTAAATATTTTCCCTTCTCTCCCAACTTCTTTCTCAAACGGCTTATGTAGACATCAACAGTTCTTGTAGTTTCATCGTGGTCTGCACCCCAGATTTTCTCAAGGAGCTCCTCCCTCGAAAATAGTTCCTCGGGATGCTCCAAAAAGAACTCTAAGAGCTGGAGCTCCGTCTTTGTTAGCTGAATCGGTTTTCCATCAACAGTTACAGACTTTGAACGCTTATTTTCAACAATTCCCTCAAACTCCAAAATGTCCTTCTTTCCCTTTCCCGTTCTCCTTAAAACTGCCTCAATTCTTGCAAGGAGTTCCTTTATGCTAAACGGCTTTGTTATGTAGTCGTCCGCCCCCGTCGTTAATCCTTTAACCTTCGTATCCTCATCTCCTAAGGCTGTTAACATTATTACTGGTGTATCAAAGTTAATCGTTTCCTTCCTTATTCTCCTACAGAGCTCTATTCCTTCAATTCCCGGTATCATGAGGTCCAAAATAACAACGTCGTACTTTCTCTCCTTCAACTTATCGTAAGCTTCCTTTCCGTCTGTAACCCAGTCAACGTAGTACCCGTTATCCTCAAGCCTTTCCTTTACCATTTCTCCGATTACTTCATCGTCCTCAACCAAGAGAACTTCAACCATTCTTCCTCCTTAGAGTTTAAAGTTGAAGGGAAGGAGCTCTCCCAACGTGAAGGACTCCTCACTCCTTCCATCTGTAACTATTACCTCAAAGTCCTCAGGAAAAAACTCCGATAGAACCTGTCTGCATGCTCCACATGGATAGGGGAAAACGTCAGGAGAGTATATTAACATCTTTTTAAAGTTTTTCTTTCCTTCAGAAACTGCCTTAAAAACGGCTACCCTCTCTGCACAGACAGTTAATCCGTAGGAGGCATTCTCAACGTTCACTCCCGTATAGATTCCGTCATCTCCGAATAGAACTGCAGAAATCCTAACATTTGAGTAGGGAGAGTAAGAGTTTTCTAAAGCCTTTTTTGCTACTTTTAAGAGTTCAACAGTCCTCATTTCACCTCCGGCCAAAAGAGGTTTTCCCTCTTTAACTCCTCAATCAACTCTAAAACCTCCTCATCGCTTAAATCGTGGAAGTCCTGGTAAAAGGAGGCAACTGCAAAGGGAAGCTCCCTACTCTCAATTAGACAGTAGACACCGTCGTAGTATCTCTCTAAGAGCTCCTTTGTGTGAACGGGACACACCGGTGATACTGCAAAGACCTTTTCAGGGTTCAATTTCCTTAAAAACTTAACGGCGGCAATTGCCGTATAACCTGAAGCAAATCCGTCGTCGACAACAACTGCAACCTTTCCGTTTAGTTTTTTATAACCCTTTCCACTTCTGTAAACCTCGTTTCTCCTTAAAACCTCCCTGTAAACCTCCCTTGCTATCTCCTTAATCGTCTTCGGAGATAGGTAATCCTTAAAATCGGGATTTAGAACAACCTCCCCATCAAGGGTTATAGCCCCAAAACCTGCCTCTGGATTCCAAGGTATAGGTAGTTTTCTGACAACTATAATGTCTAAAGGTAGTTTCTTTTTCTTTGCCATTGCATAACCTACAGGAACTCCTCCCCTTGGAATGGCAAATATTACGCTGTTTTTAGGGAGCTCTATCTTTTTAGAGACCTCTATTCCCCCGTGGAGCCTGTCCTTAAATATGGCCATCTCTCCCTCCTCAAAATAAATTTTCTACGTATTCAATATGTGGAGAATTACAGAAAATGAAAAGCTTAAAGGTTGTCTTTAAAAACGGTGTGTTCGTTCCGTTAGAGCCCGCACCAATTCCTGAGGGTACCGAGGGTATTGTTGTCTATTTGAAAAAAGAGGAGAAAGCAGAGAAACCAAGCTGGTGGGATAAGCTTTCGGTAGACGAGGAGAAGAGGAGAGCCCTCTTAAGGTTTTCAGTGAATATAAGGAAAAGGATAAGCTACATTGATGTAAAGGTTGTTGAAGAGGACGAGGGATTTGAGGTCTTTCTGCTTGTTGATGATGAAACCTCCTCACTAAAACCTGCAATGGAGGAGGCCCTTAAGGTTTACGAGGAAATGAACGTTTACATCCCCCTTCAGGTTATATCAAAGAGGAGACTTAACAGGTGGAGGGAGATGGGGAGCTCCATATACAAACGCATTGAGGAAGGAGTTTCAATAGGATGACACGTAAGGAGATTGAGAGACTCCCTGTTATGAATTTAGAGGTTACGGATGTAAAAATTTATCCCTTTGATACCTCTGGTATAGGTGGAAATGTGAAAGCAGTTGCAACAGTGAAGATTAACAACATTTTGGAAATCAGGGATATTAAGGTTATATATTCAAACAAGGGCTACTTTATACAGATGCCCTCTAAAAGGAGCAGGACGGGGGAGTTTGTCCCGATAGTTAATCCCTTGAGTAAGGAGCTCTACCTCCACATAAGGAGGAAGGTTCTCGATGAGTACAAACGGATTATGGAGAAGTACAATGAAAAGGTTAGTTTTGGCACTTAGCGTTTCAGGGCTCTTAATTTCAGGGTGCACCTCAACCCAGCTTTCAAAGACCGATGCTGCAATGCTTGGAGCTTTAGGAGGTGCTGCCGTAGGAGCTGCAACACACAAACACTACAAGACAAAGGCAAAAGATGCTGCCATTTACGGAGCAGTTGCCGGTGGAATTTTAGGCTACGTCTTTGGAAGCGACCAGCAAAACACCCATACGGTCAGTGCAGATACAGACTACGATGTAAAGACAAAGGATGGTAAGGTTATCCACGTTCACGAAAACTGGTACACAGTCGACAGTCAACCTGCTCCATCAACGAAGTAGGCTTTCAAAGTAGACCTTAAATGGTTCAATAACCGAAGGGTTCTCAGTAAACAGAGCAGAGGAATTGCTGTAAACAATCATTGCTTTTTCTCCGTCCGCTATTAACAGGTAGGGAAGTTTAACCTCCCTTTCAATGTAGACTCCCCCCAACTTCTTTATCTCATTTTTGCATGGAAAGTCAAAAATTCCAACGGCAGTTAGTTTAACGGATGGATTTAAGTATCTGTCCAAGTTCCCCCTGCATCCAAACTTAAAAAGTGGACGAACTCCGGCTATCCATAGAAACTCTTTTGCCTCCGATATCAAGTTTACTGCCTTTGAAACGATACTTTCCTCTCCTACTATGTTTATCACTCCGGTAAAACTTTCCCTCTCATCACCTTTTGGAAGGAGCTCCTCTATCTCTCCAATGAGCTTCCTTAAAAACTTTTCCCTCTTCTCAAACTCAGTTTTTAAATGGTAGATTCTACCAAGGAGGGCTTCCCTAACGGGGACGGGGATGTAAACCTTTGGCTTTTCATTGATTGAGTGAACGAATCCCTTTTCCTCAAGCCCCTTTAGGGAGTCGTAAATCCTCTGAGGAGGAACTCCCGACCTTCCGGAAATTTCGGTAGCTGTTCCCCTTGAGATGGTAAGGAGAGAAATATAAGCCTTTGCCTCGTAGGAATTAAGACCAAACTCCTTTAAAAGTTTCACTGCCTTTTCCATACTTCCTATGATACAATAGAATAAATTCACCACCAATAAGTGGTTAAGGAGGGTACCATGGAAAGGAGAAAGTTTTTAAAGGATGTTTTAAAGGCAGGAGTAGGGGTAACTGCCGGACTTACAGTAGGTTCAGCTTTGAGCTTTGCCTCTCAAGGGAAAATAGAACTTCCCTTACCTTACGTTAAACTTGACCCAAAAAAGGTTGCCGATAGGGCTTACGATGGTTACTACGAGCACGAGTGTGCCTACGGTGTTTTTAACGCAGTAATCGGTGAACTCCAGAGAAAGGTAGGTGGACCCTACCTTGGAATTCCAACACTCATGTTCTGGTATGGAGGTGGAGGAGCAGCAGGATGGGGAACTCTCTGCGGAACTCTGAATGCTGCAGGTGCTATTTTTAACCTGACGTGTAAACAAAAGGACTTTAAAGCTATGATTGATACACTTTACGAGTGGTACCAAACTACTCCTCTACCCACCTACATTCCGTGTAAGGGTAACTGGTGCAAGCAACCTTTCCCAAAAGGTGTTTCTCACTCACCCTTATGCCACGTTTCAGTTCAGAGGTGGTGTAAAAATGCATCTGTTTACTTCGGAAGGCCAATTCTATACAACAGCAAGGAGCGTTCTGAAAGGTGTGCAAGGCTTTCAGCAACGGTTGCAGCAAAGGTTGTTGAGATGTTGAACGATTACCACTTTGGTAACTTTAAGCCACATAAGGTTAAGGGTAGCCAGAAGACAAAGATGGACTGCAGATTGTGTCATGAGGTAACTATGAAGGAACTATCTTAAGGAGATAAAAAATGGAGCTTGATAGGGAACTTTTAAAGAGAATCCAGGCTATCTTTTCAGAGTTTACTCCTCAGAAGCTCACGAGAAATCCCTGTATTGTTGAAGCAGAACAGGTCGTCAGAATGATTAAGGAGAAGCAACCTTTTGTTATTCTGGACATCAGAACACCTCTTGAACAGGAATTTATAGCTCCAAGATTAAAGGATACTCTCTACATTCCTATGCACGAGCTCTTTAAGGAGGAAAATTTAGAGAAACTCCCTAAGGATAGAACCATAATTGTCCTCTGTCATACAGACAGGAGAGCAACTGCTGTAGTTATAGCACTAAGGCTATTAGGATTCGGAAACACGTTTGTTCTAAAGGATGGCATTAAGGGACTTGCAGAGAGAATAGGAAAGGATATATACAGGGAGCTCCTTTAGAGCTCCCTTTAAAACGTTAAAACCTTGTTGCTGTCTAAAACCCACTCTGTAAGGTCGTTCATTGTAGCCTTTTCAGCTCCCTCAAAGTAGGGTTTTCCCTTGTGAATCCCACACCTCGCCATACACGTCCCGCAGACCTTTACAGGCACTCCCCTTTCGATTAGTTCCTTTAACATTACTACCAAATCCTGGTCGTAGTTTTCAGGTTTTACCGTTTCGTTTCTTGCAAGGTCAACTGCATCGTTCATGAGGAAAATCCTGACAATTGCTCCCTTTTCAAGGAGCTTTCCTGCAAGCCTTAGGGCATTCCAGGTTACATCTGTTCCATCGTAGGGCTCCCTGTTTAGGATTAGGAGAACCTTCTGCATCCTTCCTCCTTAGAGATTTTAATAATTTAGTAAATTCTAACAAACTTTTTACACTATCGATGAGGGTGTTTGAAAATTGCCATAGGAAACAAAAAAGCCTATCCTCTCCGGTATGAGAGCTAAAATTCTCAACTTCAGAAAAGTTTTCAAACTCAC